>CBFGLY010000235.1:0-2794 GCA_965649725.1 uncultured Sphingomonas sp. | reverse complement strand
GGCTTCGCCATCGCAGCCGCCGCTGCCCAGGCCGGGGCGAGAGTGACGTTGGTTGCCGGCCCGGTGAGCCTCCCCACCCCCGGCGGCGTTGCGCGGATCGATGTGGAAACCGCGCAGCAAATGGCGGATGCGGTCGAAAACGCCCTGCCGGCCGATGTCGCCATCCTGGTCGCCGCCGTCGCCGACTGGAAAGTCGATGCGGCCAAGTCGAAGCTCAAGAAGTCCGACGGTCCCCCGCAGCTGAGCTTCACTCCAAACCCCGACATTCTCGCAATCCTGGGCCAGCATCCGGATCGCCCTTCGTTGCTGGTCGGATTCGCGGCGGAAACCCAGGACGTCGTGGCCAATGCCGAGGCCAAGCTTCGGTCCAAGAAGGCCGACTGGATCCTTGCCAACGACGTTTCCGGCGACGTGATGGGCGGGAGCCGCAACCGAATCCACCTCGTCACGGACAAAGGCGTCGAGGACTGGCCCGAGGCGGCGAAGGAAGACATTGCCCGCCACCTCGTCGAGAGAATTATTCAGGAAATTGCATGACCATAAGAATCAGGCTGACTCGTCTCCCTCACGGGCAGGATTTGCCGCTTCCGACCTATGCAACGCACGGAGCGGCAGGCATGGATGTCGTGTCCGCGGAGGAACTGGACCTGCAACCGGGCCAGCGCCACGCCGTCGCGACCGGGTTCAAGGTGGCCATTCCCGAGGGCTATGAGATCCAGGTACGCCCCCGGTCCGGTCTTGCGCTGAAGCATGGCATCACCGTCCCGAACACGCCCGGCACGATCGACAGCGATTATCGCGGCGAGCTGAAGGTCATCATGATCAACCATGGAAGCGAGCCCTTCCCGATCCGCCGCGGCGACCGCATCGCCCAGCTGGTGCCCGCAGCAGTGACTCTCGCCGAATTCGACGAAGTCGAGGAGCTCTGCGAGACGGCGCGCGGCGCCGGCGGATTCGGCTCCACTGGCGGCCATGGCGCTCTCTGACGAAGAACTCGACCGCTACGCCCGGCATATCGTGCTGCCCCAGGTCGGGGGCGCGGGCCAGCAGCGGCTGAAACAAGCTCGTGTCGCGCTCGTCGGAGCCGGCGGCATCGCCGGGGGCGTGTTGCCGGCATTGACCGGCGCCGGCGTCGGCAATCTGACGATCATCGACAACGACCGGGTCGAGTTGTCGAACCTGCAGCGCCAGCCGATTTACGAAAGCGATGAGGTCGGGGAGCGCAAGGTCGACCTGGCGGCGCGGTTCGTCGGAAAACGCAATCCGCATGTCGAGGTTCGGACCGTCGCCGACCGGATCGATCCCGACAATGGTGAGGCCATCCTGTCCGGCCATGACCTGATCATCGACGGCACCGACAATTTCGCCACGCGCCTGACCGTCAGCGACACCGCGATCCGCCTCGGCATTCCCCTGATCTCGGCCGCTGCCCAGCAGTTCCAGGGCCAGGTCGCCCTGTTCAGCGGCAGGCCCTGCTACCGCTGTTTCGTCGGCGATGCGTTCGACGCCGACGATTGCGACACCTGCGCGGAGCTGGGCGTACTCGGGGCGCTGACCGGAACCGTCGGCAATTTCGCAGCGCTCATGGCCATCCGCGAAATCGTCGGCATCGGCCCAAACGCGGCAGGGACGCTGCACCTGCTCGACGGAGCTAGTCTTAGCTGGCGTGCAATTCGCCTTACCGCCGACCCTTCGTGCCGGACTTGCGGCGGGTCTTCTTGACCGGCCCCTTGGCGGCCTTGGCGTCGATCAGCACCGCGGCTTCTTCCAGGGTCACCGCTTTCGGATCGGCGCTCTTGGGCAGCGTCGCATGGGTTTCCCCGTCGCTGACGTAAGGACCGAAGCGGCCTTCCATCACCTTGATCTCTTTCCCGGACGCAGGATGAGGGCCGAGCACCGCAATCGGTTCGCGCGATGCGCCGCGCGCCTTGCCGCCGCCTGCCGCCGCCTCGGCCAGCTTGACCACGGCGGCGTTCATGCCGGTGTCGAACACTTCGGCGGTCGACGACAAGCGGGCATATTTGCCGTCATGCATCAAATAAGGTCCGTACCGCCCGATCGACGCGACGATGGGGAGGCCGGTCTCCGGATGCGCACCGATTTCGCGCGGCAATGACAGGAGCTTCTCCGCCATCTCCAGCGTGATCCCGTCCTGCGGCACATCCTTCGGGATCGACGCGCGCTTTCCATCGCGCTCCAGATAGGGCCCGAAACGGCCGCTCTTCAGCTCGATCCCGTTGCCGATCTCGGCCGGACCCTCGCTCGCCGTCTCCTCGCCCTGCCCGAACCGGCGGGTATATTTGCAATCAGGATAGTTGGAGCAGGCAACGAAGGCGCCGAACTTGCCGCCGCGCAGGCCCAGCTTCCCCGTACCGCACAGGGGGCAAAGCCGCGGATCGCTGCCGTCGCCCTTGTCGGGAAACAGGTAGGGCGAGAGGAAATCGTCGAGGGCGGCCGTAACTTCCGACGGCTTCTGATCCATGACCTCGCCCGCCTTGGGCTTGAAGTCGCGCCAAAAGTCCTCGAGCATCTTCTGCCAGCCGAGCCGACCGCCGGACACGTCGTCCAGTTCTTCCTCCAGCTCTGCGGTGTAGTCGAAGCTCACATAGCGTTCGAAGAAGCGTTCCAGGAAGGCGGTGACCAGTCGGCCGCTCTCCTCGGGAATGAACCGGTTCTTTTCCAGCCGGACATATTCTCGGTCCTTGAGCGTCTGCAGCGTCGCCGCGTAGGTCGACGGCCGGCCGATGCCGAGCTCTTCGAGCCGCTTGACCAGCGAAGCTTCCGAATAGCGCGG
>CBFGLY010000234.1:0-2813 GCA_965649725.1 uncultured Sphingomonas sp. | reverse complement strand
GGCGGCGCGCCCGACGAGCGCAGGATCGCGCCCATTCCGTCGGCGGTGACGGTCGCTTCCACGCCCGGCGCGAGGTGAAAGCGAATGGCGTAAGGCGCGGCCTCGCGGATCTTGCGACGGCCCTTGGCAATCAGCCGATCCTCGCCCCGGATCTCCTTCCCGTCGTTGCCCAGGCTCAGGCGGCGCTGATGAACCAGCCCGAAGCCTTTGACATAGCCGTCGTGCGCTGCTTCCAGGCGCGAGCAGTCATTGTCCTCGCTTCGTTCGATGACGAGATCGGCGACGCCCTTGCCGAGACTGCCATCGGGCAGGATGGCGGTGGAGTTGGTGTCGTCGAGCACTAGCGTCGAATGGGCAGCGGTCGTGCGGAGCGCCTGGATCAGCTCCTCCGGCAGCTCGGTCGGCACCGGCCCCGGCCCGCCGCAGTTGACGACGATCCGCTGCGCCCCATCGCTCATCTCCAGCGCAAGGGTCGACGCGCATCCCCGATGCGCCAGCCGCGCGCTGGGCGGCGGCGCCGCGTCGACCACGATGATCGTGCCGAGCGCGCTCAACCGGTGATAGCCCCAGCCGCGAGCGGCTCGAAGAGGCCGCGCGCGAAGTCCGCAGCCCTCGACCAGCGCCGCGAGCGTCGCCGGATCGCCGGGATTGCCGCCCTGCCAGCTCGACAGCCCGCCATCCCCCATGGTGACGCCATGAAGCGCGGCAAGAGCGGCCGCGGCGGCATTTTCGAGCGCGTCGGGCACGTCCTGCTTGGCCGCGAAATAAGCGGCCCGGACGAGCGCCAGGCGGTCGACGAGGAGCATTTGCTCCTGCGGGCTTCGGCTCATCAGCCCGCCGTCCTCGAATTGTGCTCCGGCCAGCGCTCTCATCAAACCGGATTCGCTGCGCGACAGGCGGGACATCCCGCCCTGCAAAGTCAGCGCCGCGACGAGCGCGCCGGCCCAGGCGGTTATGCGCGGAAGCCCCACTTCGGCCTTCGCTGCATTGGTATCGAGATGCCTGGCGCCGCGGGCCAGCGTATTGAGCAGGGCAGAGCGATAGCCGGCGTCGCGGCTCGACAGGATATAGGGCGCGTAAGCGGTCCAAAAGAGGATGCGCTCGCCCCAAAGTTGGGGCGCCCAGGCCTCGTCGACGCGTGCCCCGTGGGCGATAAGCCAGCGGCCGGCGACGGCTTCCGCCAGTCGCGCGCCCTTGTCCCTGCTGGCGGACGCGGCGAGGTCCCGCAGCCAGGAGAAGCCTTGCAGCGCGCGCGCCATCGGATCGCCCGCGCCCAAGCCGGAGAAATCCACGTCGGTGATGGAAATGGAATCGGAGCCAAGCACCAGGCGGCCGGAGAGCAGCGCATCGCCCCGGGCGCGATCCCCAGCGACATGATCGCGCGGCACGGCGACGAGGCGCAAGGGCTGGCGACCCTGGCCGAACAGGCGCGAAACCAGCGAACCCTTGGCGAGCTTGCCGACGACGTCGTCGCTCATGCGGTCGAATCGCTCATCAGCGGGCCCGAAGCGCGGCAATGTTCGCCGCATAATGGTCGGGCCCGCCTCGAAAGGCCGCGGTGCCCGCCACCAGCACGGTCGCGCCGGCGTCGACGGCTTGCGGAGCGGTGGCGGCGTCGATGCCGCCGTCCACTTCGATCTCGACGACCAGGTCCTTCTTGGCGACCCGGTTGGCAATGGCTTCGATCTTCTTGAGCTGGCTGGAGATGAATTTCTGCCCGCCGAACCCGGGATTGACGCTCATCACCAGGACCAGGTCGATTTCTTCCAGCACATAGTCGAGCATTTTGGCCGGCGTCGCCGGGTTGAGCGAGACGCCGGCTTTCTTTCCCAGTCCCTTGATGCGCTGGATGGTCCGGTGGAGATGCGGACCGGCTTCGGGATGGACGGTGATGATGTCGGCCCCGGCTTCGGCGAACGCATCCAGGAAATTGTCGACCGGCGAGATCATCAAATGGACGTCGAACGGCTTGGCGCTGTGGGGGCGAAGCGCCTTCACCACGCCCGGCCCGATCGTCAGATTGGGGACGAAATGCCCGTCCATCACGTCGATATGGATCCAGTCGGCGCCGGCCTCGTCGATCGCTCGAACCTCATTGCCCAGCTGTGCGAAATCGGCGGAGAGGATGGACGGGGAGATGAGCGGGCGGGCCATGGGGCCATTAGCCCTTAAGCGCCGCTTCGGACAAGGTGCGCGGTGAAGAAGCCGTCGAGCCCGCCCTTGTCTTCCAGCATCCCCGGAAGCACGCGGATCCAGCCGCGCGGATGTGGCGTCACGCCGTCGACCAGGCAAGGCGCGGGTTCCAGCCGGAAATCGCGGTGCCTGGCGAGGAATTCCTCGATCCGCTCCTCCCCTTCCTGCGGCTCCAGGCTGCACACCGCATAAACTAGGCTTCCGCCGGGCCTCACCCAGCCGCCGGACTTGTCGAGCAGGCGTTGCTGCAACTTCGCGCTGTCCTCGATGATCGCCGGGCGGGCGCGGTAAAGAACCTCCGGATGGCGCCGGAAAGTCCCGGTCGCGGAGCAGGGCGCATCGAGCAGCACTGCGTCGAACATCTTGTCGGGCGTCCAGTCGAGCGCGTCGGCGACGACGGTTTTCGCCTCGAGTCCGGTGCGCTCCAGATTGTCGGCCAGTCGTGCCAGACGACTTTCCGACCGGTCGAGCGCCGTCACTTCATGTCCCGCTGCCGCGAGCTGCATCGTCTTGCCGCCGGGGGCCGCGCAAGCGTCGAGCACTCTATTCGCGGATGCCGGGATCAGCCGGGCGGGAAGCGAGGCGGCCAGGTCCTGGACCCACCATCGGCCGGCGGACCG
>CBFGLY010000233.1:0-2816 GCA_965649725.1 uncultured Sphingomonas sp. | reverse complement strand
GTTCCGATCAGCTGGATCGCGGTGCGAAGCGGCACCCGCGCGGCGGTGCTGGCGGCACTGGTCGCGGCCCTCGCGTCCGTGGCGGGAACGCTGGCGGTCCTGTTCTGGGCGGGCCGCGATCCGGCAGGCGCCGCCGCGACCATGGCGGCCCTTCCCGGCATCGATCCCGCCCTGATTTCGGAGGCGGCTAGGCGTTACGCTCAAGGGTTTGGCGCGGTGCTGGGCGGATCGTTCAGCGGTATCCCGTTCAAGCTGTTTGCCCTTGAAGCGTCGAAGCAGGGCGGCATGCTTCTCGTCCTGCTTGCGCCCCTCCTTCGCCTTCCGCGATTCCTGGCGATCGCTCTGTTTGTGGGTGGCGTTTCCCATTTTCTCGAGCGCTGGATCGGCGTGCGACAACGGCTCGGCCTGCTCCTGATTCTCTGGATCGCCTTCTATGCCTGGTACTTTTCGGTGATGCCCGGCTGAGCCTCGACAGACGCGCGCCAAGCGGGCAAACGCCCGGCATGGCCGACGACCCGTTCCTGATATTCGATGCCTGGATGAAAGAGGCGCGGGCCAGCGAGCCCAACGATCCCGACGCCATGGCATTCGCAAGCGTCGATGAGGAAGGGCGGCCATCGGTTCGAATGGTGCTGCTCCGCCGTTACGGTCCGGAAGGGTTCGGATTCTTCACCCATCTCGACAGCCGCAAGGGCCGGGAACTGCGAGCCAACCCGGTCGGGGCCCTGGCCATTCACTGGAAGTCGCTACGCCGCCAGGTTCGCGCCGAAGGCCGTGTCGAGCAGGTCAGCGACGCCGAGGCCGACGCCTATTTCGCGGGCCGAAGCCGGGAGTCCCGCATCGGCAGCTGGGCCTCGGACCAGTCGCAGCCGCTTGCAGATCGGCAGCTGTTCGAGCGCCGCTACGAGGAGATGCAACAGAGGTTCGAGGGCGAGGACGTGCCGCGACCGCCGCGCTGGTCGGGGTTCCGGCTGATTCCCGAGCGCATCGAATATTGGACCGACCGGCCCCACCGCCTGCACGAACGCCGCCTGTTCGTCCGGCAGGGCGAGGGCTGGACCGAAAGTCTGCTCTATCCATGAGCGGCGGCCACCACCATCATCACGGTCACAGCCATCACCATCACGGTCATGCCGGGGGCGAACGCGCCCAGCTGACCAGCCGCGCGGCGCTGGCGAGCATTTCCATGGCGCTGTTCCTGGTCGCGATCAAAACCTACGCGGCCTGGGACACAGGGTCGGTCGCCATGCTCGGCAGCCTTGCCGACACGACGCTCGATTTTATCGCCAGCCTGGTCACTTTCTTCGGGGTTCGCTGGGCGGCGATGCCGGCGGACGAGGATCATCGCTACGGCCATGGCAAGGCCGAGGCTCTGGCGGCGCTGATCCAGGTCATCCTGATCGCGTTTAGCGCGCTCGGCATCGCCTGGCGCGCGTTCGACCGTCTTCGCAGCGGAACCCCGACGCAGGGGCTCGAGCTTGGAATCGGCGTGTCGATCGTCGCGATGGCCGCGACGCTCGCCCTGCTTGCCTATCAGCGCTACGTCATCCGCAAGACGGGGTCGGTCGCGATCCAGACCGATCATGTCCATTACCAGACCGACCTGCTGCTCAACCTTTCCGTCATTGCCGCGCTGGCGCTCGATCAACTGCTTGGCTGGCGCCTCGCCGACCCGATCTTCGGCTTCGCCATCTCCGCCTGGCTGCTTTACGGCGCCTGGAGCGCGGCGAGCCACTCGGTCGACCAGCTGATGGACCGGGAATGGCCCGAGGAAGAACGCGAGGCATTCATCGCGGCGACGCAGGAATATCCGGAGCTTTCGGGCCTCCACGACCTTCGCACCCGCACCTCCGGCGCCCATCGCTTCGTCCAGTTCCATGTCTGGGTACCGGGCGACTGGACCGTGACCCAGGCCCACGAACGAATGGACGCGGTCGAGGAGAAGCTGCAGCATCGCTTCCCGGGGACCGAGATCATCATTCACCTCGATCCGGAGGGACACACCGACCGCGAGGGCATATTGCCGCCGCATCTGACGGAGAGCGCGCGATGACTCCCCTGCCCTTCTTCCAGGTCGATGCTTTCGCCGACGGTCCGTTCACGGGCAATCCGGCCGCGGTCATGCCGCTCGATCATTGGCTCGACGATGCGACGATGCAGGCGATCGCGGCGGAGAATAACCTCAGCGAAACCGCCTTCACCGTGCCGAGCGAAAGCGGCGAGGCCGATTACGACCTCCGCTGGTTCACGCCGGCGGTCGAGGTCCCGCTGTGCGGCCACGCGACGCTTGCCGCCGCCCACATCCTGATGCGGGCCGATAGCGTTCGTTTTGCAACCCGGTCGGGAATTCTCGCCGTCACCAGGGACGCCGGCGATCCCGCCCTCCTCAGGCTCGACCTGCCGGCCGCGAAACTGAGCGAGGTTTCGGAACCCGAAGTCTGTCAGGCGCTCGGCCTGTCGCCGCGCCCGCTATGGCTGGCGGACGGCTGCAACGACAGTATCATCGTTCCGCTTGAAGACGAGGCCGAAGTGCGCGCCGTAACGCCCGACTTCGGGGCCCTTTCCAAGATTCACCGGATGGCGATCGTCACTGCGCCGGGCAATGAACAGGCGATCGCAAGCCGCGTCTTCGTCCCCTACGCCGGGATCGACGAGGACCCGGTGACGGGCAGCGCTCATGCCGCGCTCGTTCCTTATTGGGCGGAGCGGCTCGGCCGCAGCCGCTTCAGCGCGATCCAGGCGAGCGAGCGCAGCGGATTGCTCGATTGCGAACTGAAAGACGACCGCGTGATCCTGGGCGGCCACGCGGTGACCGT
>CBFGLY010000232.1:0-2836 GCA_965649725.1 uncultured Sphingomonas sp. | reverse complement strand
GGCTCTGGCGAGCCCTCGGGGAAAATGCCGATGCGATAGGTGACGCTGGAGCTTCCGAGCCGCTCGACCGCCAACCCCGCCTCCACATTGCCCGGAAACGCCAGCGGCTCGAAGTAAGAGCAGCCGGTCTGCACCACCAGTCCGATCGGATCGCCGCGCTCGATATCGAGCAGTCCCTCCCCGACCAGCCAGCGGTTCACGACCGTGTCGAACCATTCGTAATAGACGGTATTGTTGACGTGGCCGTAAGCGTCATTGTCGGCCCAGCGCGTGGTGATGGTCGTGAAGTGACGATAGGCGTCGCGCCCCAGCGGCGCCGGCCGGCTCACCAGGCTGCCTCGTAAAGCCGCCGCGCATCCTCTTCCTCAATGGGGCAAGGATTGTTCACCAGCAGCCGCTGCTGCTTCATCGCTTCCCGCGCGAGCATCGGGATATCCTCCTGCGGCACTCCATGATCGCGCAGGCGCGGCGCGAGCCCGCTGTCGACGACCATCCGGTCGAGCCGTTCGATCAGGGTCGCGCATTTCGCCTGGCTGCCCTGGCCCTCGCATTCGGGCGCCAGGATCGGCGCCAGCTCGGCATAAAGCTCGCGCGCGGCCTCGGCATTATGCTGCAGGACGACCCGCAGCATCAGCGCGTTGGAAAGCCCGTGCGGCAGATGGTGGATGCCACCCAGCGGATAGGCCAGCGCATGCACCCCGGCGACGGGCGCATTGGAAAAGGCGAGGCCGGCCAGGTGGGCGCCGAGCAACATGGCCGACCTCGCGGACACGTCGTCCGGTTGCTCGCAAGCCGTGATCAGATTGGCCGAAAGCAGGCGCAGCGCCTCCCGCGCATAGAGGTCGCTGATCGGGTTCTTGAGGCGCGCCGAGGTAAAGGCTTCGACCGCATGGACGATGGCGTCGATACCGGTCGCCGCGGTCAGCGAACGCGGCATGCCCAATGTCAGCGAAGCGTCGAGCGCGGCCCAGTCCGCGATCAGCGCGGCCGAATTGACCCCGCGCTTCTCCCCGCCTTCACAGGTGATCACCGCCACCGGCGTTGCCTCGCTGCCGGTTCCCGCAGTGGTCGGGACCAGGGCCAGTGGCAGGTGCCGGCCCTTTGCCAGTCCGACCCCCCAAAGCGAGTCCAGTTCGTCACCCGAACCCAGGAGATATGCGGCCAGCTTGGCGACGTCCATCGGGCTTCCGCCGCCGAAGCCGAGGACGTGGGTCACGTCGTGGCGCCGGCCCAGCTCGACGGCGGAAAGCAATGTGTCCCTGGACGGATCGGCCTCGACCGCGTCGAACAGGATCACTTGCCGCCCGCTCGCCTCAAAGGCGGACCGGCAGGCATCGGTCAGGCCGAACCGGACCACGTCGGAATCCGAAACGAACAGGCACGGGCCCTGCGGCATGTGGTCGGCCAGCTGCGCGGCGGAGCCTTCTCCGCAAAGCAGGCTGGGTCCGGGATTGAAGGTGAAGGGCCGCATCGCGGGCGACCCTACTGCGTCAGCCGTTGCGGTTCCAGATGAGGTCGCGTTCGAGCCGTCCCATCAGCGCCCGCGCCGGGCTCTGCGTCGGCTCGTCCATCATCTGCCCTTCGTCCAGCCGCTGGACCCGCGAGTAAAGGTCGACGCTCGATCCGATCAGCCGCTTGGCGGTCGGGGGCAATTGGTCGACCACGGCGGAGTCGCTGTCGCTGGCATGACCCAGACGGCGTTCCGGACGGCGTCCGTCGGCGGATTTGATCTCCCCGCTTTCGACCGCCCGCTGGGTCAGGAGCCAGGCAACGATGTGCATGATGCGGGTCGTCACCTTCAGGGATTCGCAGGCGAAGCCGACCCGGGCGAAGGGCTCCAACGACTGGCGATCGTCACGCCCTTCCTCGTCGAAATAGGCCCTCGCCTCGTCCGCAAGGATCATCGCCTCGGTATAGAGCGCATCGATCAGCCGCGGCGTGATGCGGGCTTCCGGGCCATATTCCTCTGTCGATTCGGTCATGTCGATCATGATGTTGCCATCTCCGGAGCCGGGAGAAAACGCCCGACTCGCACCTCAGGCAACGGGCGCGCGCCGATTGTCCCGCGATTGGACAGAAGATCAGGCGATGATGTCGGGGATGATGCGGTCCGAAAGCTGCTGGATCTCGTCCTTCAGCGCCAGCTTTCGCTTTTTCATCCTCGCAAGTTCGAGCTGGTCGCAATTGCCCGTGGAGCGAAGCAATTCAATCTCCGAGTCGAGGCGGCGGTGTTCGACTTTCAGGATCGCCAGCACCTCCCGGGGATCGTCGTCATTCATTCGTTCGCCTTACAGGAAGCGCGCTTCGCCGTCACGCGCCCCGCCCGTCATCGGCAAGCTGCAGGGGGCGTTCGCCGGGCCGTGCGGATCCCTAGCGACAAACGGATCGTTTCGTGATTTATTCACACTACTGTCACGCGTCAGCCAACGAAAGGAAATTGACCGATGGACAAAGCCCACGTCGAGGCGATCGCATCCAAACATGCCGCGCTCCACGCCCAGATCGATGCGGAAGAGAGCCGGCCTCACCCCGACGAAGATTTGTTGACGCGACTGAAGAAAGAAAAGCTTAGACTGAAGGACGCGATGGTCGGGCATTAGCCCCATCGAAAAAAGGCCGGCGGCTCGATCGAGCCCCGGCCTTTTTCCTATCCTGACTTTGTGGATCAGTCGTCGCGCGAGACGCGCTCGATCCGCTCATGCTTTTCCTGGGCTTCCAGGGTCATCGTCGCGATCGGCCGCGCTTCCAGGCGAGCCAGCGAGATCGGGTCGCCGGTGACTTCGCAATAGCCATATTCGCCCTCGTAAAGACGGCGGATGGCGGCATCGATCTTGGA
>CBFGLY010000231.1:0-2839 GCA_965649725.1 uncultured Sphingomonas sp. | reverse complement strand
GCACCTCGTTGGTCTGGCTGTGCCAGGGATCGCCGCATTTGAAGAAGCCGCCGGGCACGCGGAGCACCATCGGGGCGGAATAACGATTGGCGGTGCGCCAGCGCATGGTGCCGCAATCGTTGATCTGCTCGGTCGCCGGCTCGGCATATTTGCGGAACTGGATTTCGGGGACCGGCATCAGGCCGGCGAGCGCCATGCCGACGGCGCGGCCGACGATGCCCTCTTCGTTCAGCGACGTGTCGAATACGCGCTCGACGCCATATTTGTCCTGCAAGCCCAGCGTGACGGCATGGACGCCGCCCTTCGGCCCGACATCTTCGCCGAACACCAAGACCTTGGGATTGGCGGCCAGCTCCTGGTCGAGCACGCGGCGGATCGCGGTGACCATGTTGATCCGCTGGCCCTCGGGCTGCGGTTCCTCGGTTGTTTCGTCCAGATCCAGGCCCGCTCCGCCACCGACGATGCTCGGCGACCCGTCGAAGAAGACATGGTCGGTGACGCGCTCGGGCGACGAAACGCCGCGGGCCTCGGCCTCGGCGCGTGCGCGGTCGACATCGCCTTCGACCGACGCCTCGATCCGGTCCCAATCCAGGTTGCTGGCGAATTTCTTGAGCTTGGGCAGCGGATCCCGCGCCCACTCGGCCTCAACCGTCGCTTCGGACTTGTAGGTCTGCGTGTCCTGGTAGCTGTGGCCTTCAAGCCTCGGAACGGTAAGGCGGATCAGCGCCGGGCCCTTTCGGTCGCGGACATGGCCAACCGCCTCCCCGATCAGCCGCGCCGCTTCCTCGGGCTCGGTCCCGTCCCCGTTCCAGATCGCGAGATTTTTGAAGCTGGCGAGATTGGCGGCGATGTCGCGGCCCGGCGTCTGGTAATCGGACGTGACGGAGATGCCGTAGCCGTTGTCCTCGATGTAAAATAGCAGCGGCAAAGATTGCGTAGTCGCAATTGTTAACGCGGACCAAAATCCGCCTGTGGCGCAGCTCGCGTCGCCGCCGAGCACCACGGCGATCGCGCCGTCGTCCTTCTCGCCGAGGACCTTGGCTTTATAAGCTATGGCCTGAGCCCAGCCGGCCGCGGGCGCATATTGCGCGCCCACTCCGCCGCACATCGGCAGGGCATGCGCCCCGCCCGGATTCGGGTAGTTGAAGACCACGCCGATATCGCGGCCGTCGGAATAGCCGCCCGCCAGGCCCATTCCTGACCCCAGCGCATCCGCCAGCGGCACGCCCAGCGCCAGCAGCATCGGCCGCGACCGGTAATAGCCGCAGGCCGCATCGCCATCGCGAAGGTGCAAGCCCAGGATGACCTGAGCCATGTCATGGCCGCGCGCGGAAAATTGGTAGAGCACCTTCTTTTCGGGGACGAGGCGCGTTTCCTCAAGCTCGTCGAGCGCCCGGCTGGTCGTCACCAGTCGTGCGACTTCGGACCAGTCGATGCCGTCCTGGGTCTTAAAGTCTGTCTCCGGTTCGGCGGTCATGGTCTCAGCCATTCATCGCCTCGACGATCGCAGCAATGAATCGTCCCACCGCCTCGTCGGCCATGCCGATGACGTTGAACCGGCCGCTGTCGGCCATGTAGATGGCATGGTCGTCGCGAAGCCTCCGCACCTGCTCCGCATCGAATGGAAGCATCGAGAACATGCCATATTGCCCGCCGATATAGGCCAGGCGCGGGTCGGCGGCGGCAATCTCGCCGCGGATACGGTTGATCCGCGCGCGCATCTCCCCCAGCTCGGCAAGCCAATCCGCCCGCAGCCGTTCGTCGTCGAGCACGGTGCGGACCGACGCCGCGCCATGATCGGGCGGCATCGACCACATTTCCCGGGCGATCTGGGCGACATGGTCCATGGCCTGGGAAGTGGTCGCGGCGCGCGCCGTCTTGACGTGGAGCGAGCCGACGCGATCGCGATAGACGCCGAAATTCTTGTCGCAGCTCTGGGCGACGATCGCTTCGCCGCAACTATCGAGCAATCCGTGCAGGCCCGCCGCATCCTCGTCCAATCCGCGGCCGAGGCCCTGGTAGGCGATATCGACCAACGGCATGAGCCCGCGATGCGCGACGGTCCGCGCAACGTCGGCCCATTGGTCGTCGTCGAGGTCCGCGCCGGTCGGATTGTGGCAGCAGCCATGAAGCAGCACGACATCGCCCGCCCGCGCGCCGTCGAGCATCGTCATCATCTCGTCGAAACGGATGCGGCGCTCGTCACGGTCGTAATAGCCGTAGCGGACGATCTCGAGACCGGCCGCGTGAATCACCGGGACATGGTTCGGCCAGGTCGGCGTTCCGACCAGCACCCGGGCGCCAGGGTTCGCCGACGCGATCAGCTTGAACCCGAGCGCGAGCGCTCCGCAGCCGCCCGGGGTCTGGATACCCATGATCCGTTCGTCGTCGGCATGGCGTCCAAGCAGGATCGGGCGCAGCAGCTCGGTGAAGCGCCGGTCGCCGAAGCTGCCGAGATAGCCCTTGCTCTCCTGCCGCTCCCAAAGCAGCTTCTCCGCTGCCTTCACCGCGCGCAGGATGGGGGTCCGGCCCTGGCCGTCGCGATAGACTCCGACACCCACGTCGATCTTGCCAGGCCGCGTATCGGCTTCGGCCAGGGCGATCAGGGCAAGCAGCGAATCGCTCTGGATCGGCTCAAGCGTTTCAAGCAGTTGGGCGCCCCCGCCCGGCCCGGTTGTCAAAGGCTGGTCCAGCATCATTCGGCTCTAGCGCAACCGCCGCCGGTCGTCACGCCCAACAGTCAGGCGTCGTAATCGACCGCGACTCCCTCGCCCACCGGGACCGACTGGCAGGTGAGGATATAGCCTGCGGCCACTTCCTCATCGGTCAGGCCGTAGCG
>CBFGLY010000230.1:0-2853 GCA_965649725.1 uncultured Sphingomonas sp. | reverse complement strand
CAGCGCCGCCACCTGAAGACGGTGCGTCTACCAATTCCGCCACCTGGGCACAGGGGCATTGCTTGTTGCCGGTAGGCGGGCGCCACTAGAGGGCGGCGGGGCTTGCTGTCAACCGCCCCAACGCCCCTTGCGAACAAAAGCCGCTTGGCCCAAGGACGGTCCGCTTTTTCGAACCTGCTGAAGAGGATGAAGGCGGCAATATGGCGAAGCGCGGCACACCGCCCCTGGTGACGGTCTTCGGCGGCGGCGGATTCATCGGACGCTATGTCTGCGAGACGCTGCTCAAGGCCGGAGCGCGCGTGCGCGTAGCCGAGCGCGACCCGCGCAAGGCCTTCTACCTGCAGCCGCTGGGCGGCGTCGGCCAGGTGTCTGCGGTTCGCGCGGACCTGACCCGCCCGGCCTCGATCGACGTCGCGGTGGATGGCGCCGATGCCGTCATCAACCTGGTCGGTACCTTCAGCGGCGACCTCGACGCCGTGCATGTCGAGGGGGCGAAACGGGCTGCAGCCGCGGCGAAGGCCGCCGGAGCCTCCGCCTTCGTCCATATCAGCGCGATCGGCGCGGACCCCGGCAGCGCTTCCGACTATGGCCGCACCAAGGGCCTTGGCGAGCAGGCGGTCCGTTCCGCGTTCCCCGGCGCGACCCTCATCCGGCCGAGCACCGTGTTCGGGCCGGAGGACGACTTCACCAACCGGTTCGCCCGAATGGCGCAGCTTCCTTTCCTGCCCGTGATCGCGCCGAACAGCCGCTTCCAGCCGGTCTTTGTCCGCGACCTTGGCCGGGCGATTGCGACGGCTGCGCTCGACCCCGCGGCGCACGGCGGCAAGACCTATGAGATTGCGGGACCGGCGATCATGACCATGCGCGAGCTGAACCGGACCGTCGCGAGCCTGGCCGGCCACGATCCGGAGCTGATCGAGCTTCCCGACTTCGTTGCCGGCGGCCTGTCCCTGTTCGGGTTCCTGCCGGGCGCTCCGCTGACGCGCGATCAGTGGATCATGCTTCAGAAGGACAATGTCGCCGGCGAAAAGGCGAAAGGCCTGGAGGCGTTCGGAATCACTCCGACGCCGCTTGCCGCCGTCGCGCCGGAATGGCTGGGCCGCTACAAGGATGGCGGCCGCTTCGCCCCCCGCGCCGCCTGATGCCGATCCTCCTGCTCGTCATCATCCTCGGCATCGTCGAGGGCATCACCGAATATCTTCCCGTCTCCTCGACCGGGCATCTGATCCTGGCGACCGAGTTGCTCGGCTTCGACGCGGACCGATGGGCGCTGTTCAACGTCGCGATCCAGCCGGGCGCGATCCTGGCGATCGTCGTGCTGTACTGGCGCACCTTCCGCGACGTGCTGATCGGCATGTGGCAGCGCGAGCCGTCGGCCTGGCGCTTCGTCCGCAACCTGGCGGTGGCGTTCGTGCCCGCCGTCATTCTCGGCCTCGCCTTCGGGGATGCGATCGAGCTGCTGCTGGGCAATGCGATGGTGGTCGCGGTTTCGCTGATCCTCGGCGGCTTCGCGATCCTGCTGGTCGAATGGTGGGCCAAGCCGACCGACCGCGGCGGCGTCGCCAACGTCACCCTTCCTCATTCGATCGGAATCGGCCTGGTCCAGTGCCTCGCCATGATCCCCGGCGTCAGCCGCTCGGGCGCCACGATCCTCGGCGCGATGGCGATGGGCGTCGACCGCAAGACCGCGGCCGAGTTCAGCTTCTTCCTCGCCGTCCCGACGCTGAGCGGGGCGACCGCGCTCCAGCTCTACAAGCATGGCGCCCAGATGGAGCCCGGGATGACCGGCTGGATCCTGCTGGGCAGCCTCGTTTCCTTCGTCGTCGCGGTGATCGTGGTGAAGGCGTTCGTCGCCATCATCCAGCGCTACGGCTTCGCGCCCTTCGCCTGGTACCGCATCGTCGCGGGCGCTGCTGCGCTCGTCTGGCTCGCCGCGCGCTAGACGCAAGGCATTGACCGGCAAGGAATAATCGCCATCCTTGTAGCGACTCGCTGGAGGTTGCCATGCGCCGGTTGCTTTTCGTCCTTCCCCTGATGTTCATCGCCGCGCCCGCCGTTGCGCAGTCGGCGCCCGCGTCCGAAGCGGCGCAAATCCCGCCGGAGCTTTCCGATCCCGCTCTCGCCGACAAGCTGACGCGCGTGTCGGGGACGCTTGCCCAGGCGCTGATGAACTTGCCCGTTGGCGAGATGCAGGCCGCCATCGAGGGTCGTCCCGCGACTCCAGCCGACCGCGCACGGCGCGTCCGCGACGAGGTCGGACCCGAAGGCGAGCGCCGGCTGATGAGCGAAGTTGCGACGTCGGGTCCGCGGATGCGCGCGATGCAGCAGGCGCTGGTGTCGTCGCTGCCCGCGCTAATGAACGCGATGGGCCAGGTCGAGCAGCAGCTGGAACGCGCGGTCTCAAACATTCCCGACCCGACCTATCCGAGGCGCTAAGCGTCATTGCGAGGAAGGTAGTGACGAAGCAATCCAGCGTCGCGAGGCTGGATTGCTGCGCTTCGCTCGCAATGACGATAATTTTCTAACCTCGCCGGTGGACTGAATCGCCGCCGCCGCTAAAGCTGCCCCTTCCATGTGGCAGTTGTTCCAATTCCCTTTGTGCCCCTTTTCCCGCAAGGTCCGCCTCGTCCTCGGCGAGAAGGGCGTGGCGCATGAGCTGGTGCGCGAGAATCCGTGGGAGCGGCGGGACGAATTCATCGACCTGAACCCGGCGGGCGAGACGCCGGTGCTGGTCGATTCGGGCGCGGGCACGACACTGATCGGCAGCCAGCCTATCGTCGAATATTTCGAAGAGACGGTCGACAAGATGCCGATGATCCACGGCAATGCCGCGGCCCGGGCGGAAATCCGGCG
>CBFGLY010000229.1:0-2854 GCA_965649725.1 uncultured Sphingomonas sp. | reverse complement strand
AGTGAGGAAGGGCGCATATGCTTGCGCGCGAGGGGGACGAGAGGTTGAGTGGGACCAGCAAAGGCAAGGGCAGCCGTAGCGTTGGCGGCTCCGCTTCTCCCGGCAGAAAAGAACGGAAAGACCCGCGCGGCGCGGTCGGCCGGGCCTTGCGCACGGTTTACGACGACATGCTGCGCGAAGACGTCCCCAAGGATTTCCTCGATCTTCTGGGCAAGCTCGATTGATTTTCGGGGCGGGAACGCCCCGTCATGATGGATGAGCCGTCAAACCGATTCTCGCGCCTTCCGACCCCTGCGAAAATCCTCCTGATCATCAGTATTGCGCTCCTCCCCATCGGGCTTGCGAGCGCATGGTCGGCGAAGCGCGGCTTCGACATCGCCAATTCTTCGAGCGAGGGACGGGCCCGGGACCAGGCCAATGTCGCGGTCGAAGCGATGAGTGCCCTGCTCGCCAGGAATGCGCTGGCGGTGCGGATTGCCGCCAACGCGGCGCTCTCCGACGGTACGGAAGGCGCCTGCGAGGAGGCGCAGCGCATCCTCGCCATTGCTCCCGCGGTTGCGCGCGAATTCACACTGGCCGACGCTGACGGCGAGGCGGCTTGCACCGTCGGCAACATGACGCCGAGCCGCGACGTGCGCGTCGCTCCTGGCGACATCAGGATGTGGCTAGCGTCCACTCATGACGCGATTTTCGTCCGTGCCGGCGTGATGGGCGGATCCGGAACGGTCCGGATACCCGTCCGTGAAATGCGCCGGGCCATGGAGGATCGCGACATCGCGGTCGCCGGCGCGTCGCTGGTCGCCGGTGACGATCGGCTGGTCATCATTCCCAACCAACGGCGTCGCGGGCAGGTGCAACTCACCCTTCCTCTCGCGGCCGGCGGCGTTTCGGCCGACATGCTGATCGATCGGCAGGAGGTCACGACGATCGAGCAGCTGTTCATCTTCCTGCCGCTGCTGATGTGGGTCGCGGCCGGCATCGTCAGCTGGTGGATGGTCCATCGCTACCTCATTCGCCCGCTTCGCCGGCTGCAGCGGGCGGTGGTCAATTTTCAGCCAGGGGACGATCCTGCCGAAGTGATCCCGCCGGGGCTTGGGCCGGCCACCGAAATCCACGAGCTTGGAGGCGCGTTCCAGCGCGCGGTCGACCGAATCGAGGGCGCCGAGCGGCAGGCGCTCGAAGCGCTCGAGGGCCAGCGCCGGCTGGTGCGCGAAGTCCATCATCGGGTGAAGAACAACCTTCAGGTCGTCGCCTCGCTGCTCAGCATCCACGGCCGAAGCGCTGCAAAGCCGGAGGCCAAGGCCGCCTACTCCGCGATCGGCCGGCGGGTCGACGCGCTCTCCGTCGTGCATCGCAATCATTATGCCGAGCTTGAAGACAATCGGGGCATCGCGCTTCGGCCGCTACTCACCGAACTTGCAACCGGTCTCAGGGCCAGCGCACCGGCCGAGGCCCGCACCCTGGCGATCGAACTCGACCTCGACTCCCCATCCACGACGCAAGACGTGGCCGTCGCCGCGGCCTTCCTGGTGACGGAAATCGTCGAATTCGCAATGCTTCGGCAGCCCTCCGACACGATCGAAATTTCGCTTCGGCGGCTCGACGAGTTGACCGCCACTTTGTCGATTTCGGCATCGGTGCTGATTCCTGGCGGGGATGAGGGCGATGTCGCCAAGGACCAGTTCGAACGGATCGTCGAAGGTCTTGCGCGCCAGCTTCGCTCGCCGCTCGACCGGAAGGTTGGCCGTTACGCGGTCACCCTTCCCGTCTTTCCCGACGAATAGCCCGCCGCCAGTTTGCGACGAACTGCGCAATATTTTTTCCATGCGGCGGAACAAGCAAGGAAAAGCGGGCGTTTAGATGATCGGATAGTGACCTTTTGCCCCCCCGCTCTCGCTATCCGATTAACTGGGCCCGGAACCGCCAACCCTCCCCCCCCCCGGTGGCGTTTCCGGGCCCACATTCATCCGGGGCTCTTCCAAACCATCAGTTGAGGCAGATGCGGCGCGCCGCGACGCGCGCCAATGGGTCAGGCGGATCGACAGGATCGCAAACTCGTACAGCGCATAGAGCGGGACGAGCATCAACAGCATCGACACCACGTCCGGCGGGGTCAGCACCGCGGAGACCGCTGCCGCGGCGACGATCGCGTAGCGCCGCGACTTCGCAAGCTGCTCGCGCGTGACGATGCCTGCCCGCTCCAGCACCATCAGCAAAACCGGGAGCAGGAACGCCACGCCAAAGCCGAACAGGAAGCGGGTGACGAAGCTCAGATAATTGCCGATCGCCGGCAACGCTTCCTGGGTGACCCCGCCGACATTCCCCTCGAACCCCAGCAGGAACTTCAGCGCCCAGGGCATCGCGACGAAATAAGCGAAGCAGGCGCCCGCCGCGAAGAAGAAGGGAGTCATCACCAGGAACGGCAGGAACGCCTTCTTCTCCGTCCGGTAGAGACCGGGCGCGACGAATTTCCACAGCTGCGTCGCCAGCACCGGGAAGCTGATCATCAGCGCCGCGAAGAAGGCGACCTTCACTTCGACGAAGAAGGCCTCGAAAATGTCGGTGTAGATGAGCTTGCCCTGGCCGGCCGCGAGCAGAGGCTGGACCAGCACTGCGAAGATCGGCCGCGCGAAGTAAAGGCAGGCGAAGAAGGCAACCAGCAGCGCGGCGACGCACCATAGCAATCGGCGGCGAAGCTCGATCAGATGGTCGAGCAGCGGCGCCTTGCTGTCGTCGATGTCGCGGATCATGGCAGAGGCCGATCCGACGGCGGAGTCGGATCATCGTCGGGCGCAGCCGGCGCCTCGAGCGGCAAGGTCGGCTCCGCCTCGGACGGCGGGAGCGAGGTCATCAC
>CBFGLY010000228.1:0-2861 GCA_965649725.1 uncultured Sphingomonas sp. | reverse complement strand
AAGGCCAACGAGCAGCGCAAGCGCCAGAAGACGCAGGAGATCAAAGAGATCAAAATGCGTCCGAACATCGACGACCATGATTATCAGACCAAGATGAAGAAGGTCTTCGAGTTCCTCGAGGAGGGCGACAAGGTGAAGCTGACCCTTCGATTCCGTGGCCGCGAGATGGCGCATAACCAGCTCGGCATGGCGGTGCTCCAGCGCGTGGCGGAGGACACCGCCGAAGTCGCCAAAATCGAGGCCCATCCCCGTATGGAAGGGCGCCAGATGCTGATGGTGCTCTCGCCCAAATAATCGGCTGAACCGCTGCGGTTCGAATTGGCGCGGCTTGCCCCTACGGCAGCCGCGCCTTTTTCATGGTGCGCTGCGTCATGTGACATTTCTGTCGCAAGGGCTGCGATTCTGGTGAGCGCCCTGGGCCGTTGCGCTTCCCCAACTCGCTCACCTGGATTAATTCTTTCGACTGAATAACGAACGTTGAAGCAGGGGAGATTCACGATGCGCAAGTCGATGTGGCTGTTGTCGGCCGGAGTCATCGCACTATCCACACCGGCCTTCGCGCAGGATAACCAAGCCCCCGCCACCGACGCCGCGACCCCGGCTGCCGAATCCCCGACCGAAGCGGCCGCGACCGAGCCGGAGCCGGATGCGGACGTGATCGTCGTCACCGCCCAGGGCCGCAGCCAGATCCTGCAAGACGTTCCGATCGCCGTCACGGCCGTCAACGCCGATGCGATGCAGAATTCGGGCGCGACCGACATCCGCCAGCTCAACCAGCTCGCTCCTTCGCTGCTCGTCTCCTCGACCAGCACCGAAGCCAATGGTTCGGCCCGCGTTCGCGGCATCGGCACGGTCGGCGACAACCCCGGCCTGGAAAGCTCGGTCGCCGTGTTCATCGACGGCGTCTATCGCTCGCGCTCGGGCATCGGCCTCAACGAGCTTGGCGAGATCGACCGGATCGAGGTCCTGCGCGGGCCGCAGGGTACGCTGTTCGGCCGCAATGCGTCGGCCGGCCTCATCCACATCTTCTCGAAGAAGCCGTCCTTCACGTTCGGCGGCTATGGCGAAGCGACGATCGGCAATTACGACTATCGCCGCCTTGCCGCCGGAATCACCGGGCCGATCAGCGACGATCTGGCGTTCCGCCTGGAAGGCGTGCTGGTCAAGCGCGACGGTTTCTACGACGACGTCAACAACGACACGGACGTCAACAACCGCAATCGCTGGTTTACCCGCGGCCAGCTGCTCTACGAACCCAACGACCAGCTCAGCATCCGCCTGATCGGCGACTATACCTGGCGCCGGGAGAAGTGCTGCGGCGCGGTCTATGTCAACAACGACATCAACGACAATATCGGCAACCTCAACAACCCGTCGGTGCCGATCTTCCCGGTTCAGCCGGACGGCAACAACATCATCAACGTCCTGACCGACCTCGGCCAGGATCCGAGCGCCTTCGACCAGGGCTGGAGCCGGGACATCTGGGTCACCCCGGGCCGCAGCTACAAGGGCAAGACCACGGACGGCGGCGTCTCGCTTGAGGTCGACTACGACTTCGGCGGCGCCAAGCTGACCTCGATCAGCGCGTATCGCGGTTACAAGTCGGAACAGGCCGGCGATTTCGATTTCAGCACCGTCGACATCCTCTACCGCGACGTCGACGATCCCAACTACCGCAAGTTCAGCACCTTCAGCCAGGAGCTGCGGCTCAACGGTTCGGCCTTCAACAACAGGCTCGACTGGCTCGTCGGCGGTTATTACGCCAATGAGGACCTGACGCTGAAGGACTCGCTGCGGTTCGGCGAGGATTACGGCCGGTTCGCGACCTGCCGCTTCGTCAGCGCGACCAGCTTCGGAGCCTTCTACAACCCGGCCGGAACAAGCTGTCTAGCGGCGCCGGCCCGTGCCGCCATCGCCGGCGGCGTGTCGTCGCTCGGAGCGCTCGGGCCGACCTTCCTCGCGGCGCTCGATCGCCTCGACGGGATCAACGACCGGGGCGGCATCGGCGATACCTACAAGCAGAACAGCCGCAACTGGGCGCTGTTCACGCACAACATCTTCCATGTCACCGACAAGTTCGATGTGACGCTCGGCCTGCGCTACACCAACGAGCGCAAGAAGCTCGACGCCGAATTCGGCAACGACAACATCGCCTGCCTCCAGAACCAGGCAGCGATCGGCTCCTTCCTGACCAGCCCGAGCGCGACCCTGCGGGCGCTGTCGGCCGGCATCCTTGGCCTCTCCTGCCAGGGCAACAGCACGGCAGAGCTCGACGGCGTGACGATCAAGGACAAGAAGAAGGAGGACGAGTTCACCGGAACCGCGGTCCTGTCCTACAAGCCGACCGACAGCCTGCTGCTCTACGCAAGCTATTCGCGCGGCTACAAGGCAGGCGGGTTCAACCTCGATCGCTCGGCGCTGAAACTGCCGGTCCTGCCCTTCGCTTTCTTCGGCGGCGCGCAGGAACTGGTCGGAGCGCTGCGGTTCGATCCGGAAATCGTCAATGCCTATGAAATCGGCGGCAAGTTCACGATGCGCGGCGTCACGTTCAACGCCTCGCTGTTCCGGCAGGACTTCAAGAACTTCCAGCTCAACACGTTCGACGGGACGGTGTTCATCGTCCAGAACATCAACGGCTGCTCGAGCGACCTCGGCGGTGCCGATGAGGACCAGTCGAAGTTCACCGGCGCCGACAATTTCGATGCCAATGCGGGCCTCACTGGAGCGTGCGACAAGGACGACGTGACCTACGGCGTCCGCTCGCAGGGCCTCGAGCTTGAGGCCTCGGTTCGGCCGATGCGCGATCTCCGCCTCAACGCCGGGCTTACCCTGTCGACCACCAAATATCGCGGCGACCTGGT
>CBFGLY010000227.1:0-2871 GCA_965649725.1 uncultured Sphingomonas sp. | reverse complement strand
CCCCTTCAAAATTTCGGTTCGGACGTCGCCCTGGCCGAGAGTCAGGCGGACATTGTCGAGGTCGATCAGGGGGTCGCTCATGGGCGAACTAGCTAGGAAGCTTGCGGCCCCGTCACAATGGCCCCACGTTGCGCGCCATGATCCGCCGGTCGATTGCCGCCGCCCTTTTGTCGATGCTGCTGAGCGGCGCGGCTCCTCCCGCCGCCGAGCGGCCGCTGGTCCTGGCGTTCGGCGACAGTCTGAGTGCCGGCTATGGCCTCGATTCCGGGCTCGGCTTCGCGCCGCAGCTGCAGGCGACGCTTCGCCGTCACGGGATCGCCGCCGACGTGGCGGACGGGGGCGTGTCGGGCGATACCAGCGAGGCCGGCAAGGCAAGGATCGGCTGGACACTCGACGGGCTGGCGCGAAAGCCGGACCTGGTGATCGTCGAGCTGGGGGCCAACGACATGCTGCGCGGGCTCGATCCGGCGCTGACCCGAGCGAACCTGGACGCGATCCTGGCGGAACTGGATCGGCGGCGGATCCCGGTGCTGCTGGCGGGAATGCGGGCCGCCCCCAACCTTGACCCCGCCTATGTCGCCCGGTTCGAAGCGATCTACCCCGAACTTGCGCGAAAGCATGGCGCTGCGCTGCATCCCTTCTTCATGGAAGGCGTCGCCGGCCAGAAGGGCCTACTCCAGCAGGACGGAATGCACCCTACGTTTGAAGGCGTGAAGCGGATCGTGACGGGGATAACGCCGGCGGTGAAGCGGGCGCTGAAACGCTAGGCTTGCAGGCCCTCAAGCGAGATGGGCTCGGCGAATTCGGCCCCGATCTTGGTGCCGGCGATCCAGCGGACCAGCGCATTGGCGCGCTCGCGGCCGGGCAGGATCAGCCAGATTCGCGTGCCGACCTCGAACTCGCCCTCGGCCTCGGCCATGAACCCGGTCTCGGAGATGTTGAGGACCCGCGCCTCGCAGCCTTCGGCGCCAAGCTCACGGACGCGCGCGCCAATCTCGACCGGGTGACGGGCGGTCCGCCGTCGGTCCTTGGGGTCGCGAGCTTCTTCAATCCGCGCCTTGATCATCGAAAAACTCATCTCCACGCCGCTACTCCAACGGCCGTAGGAAGGAAACGCCCATCCGACCGTCGCGCAACCAGCGCACCTGACCGGCAATTGCGCCACGGTCAAGCAGTTGAAGCGACACGCTTTCCCCGATGTGAGCCTCGCCAGCGAACCGGATCATTGCGCCCGATCGCGACAGGTTGACCAACGTCACGACGTGATTTCGGTTCCGCAATGACAGTGCCGCGGTGCTTGAGCCCGCCTCGATCCGCTCTTCGGACCGCTCGTCGAACACGCGCTTGACGGAGCGCGGGATCATGTCGCCATGAAGATGAAAACGCGTTGACATGCCGGTCCTTCCCCACTTCGGCGAGACTATCATTCATTATGCTTCCCAACTGCTTAAGGATTGGTTGGCGCGTGTCGCCCAAGGGGTGAACGGGCGGTTGCGGGCCTAGTTTGGCCGGTTCATCCCGTGTATGCCTGAGTTCGGCTATCGAGCGGCTTGCCGGCCGTACGTTGGGCCGGGGAATCGAGCGAGGGGTTAGGATCGGTGATCAAGGCGCATTTTGGGCTTTCTCTAGTGATGGCATCGGCGGCGTTGGTGCCGCTTACGGCGGCATGGGCCCAGTCGGCTCCCCCCGGCGATCCGATCGCTCCGCTGCCCGAAGCCGCGCAGCCCGCGGCGCCGGTCGAGTTGCCGCCTCCGCCGCCTCCTCTGTGGCAGCCTTTACAGGCGCAGACTCTGCTGAACTACATCCGCCAGGTGGGCCGCGACGGCCTGTCGCCCGCGGATTACGACATGGCCGGCCTGGAAGCCGCGATGCGCTCGGGCGACCCGCTGGTGATGTCACAGGCGGCGACCGACAGCTTCAACAAGCTGGCGTCCGACCTGGCGCTCGGCCATGTCCGCGGGGATGCCCGGGTCGGCTGGTACATTGAGGACAAGGATATCGATCCGGACCGCCGCCGCCTGTTGCTGGAAACCGCGCTACGCGACAATCGGCTGGTCGACGCGCTTAACGGATTGCTCCCCAAGCATCCGCAATATGGTGCGCTGAAGACCGCGCTTTCGATCACGCCGGCGACGGAGACGGCCAAGTACAACCGGATCCGGCTGAACCTGGACCGGTGGCGGTGGCTGCCGCGCGAGCTCGGCGACAAATATATCATCGTCAACGTGCCCAGCTATTATGCGACTCTGGTCGAAAATGGCGCCACGCGCTGGAAAACGCGGGCGGTCGCCGGGGCGATCAAGACCCCGACTCCGCAGCTCAGCGCGACCGCGGTCGGGGTGATCCTCAACCCCTGGTGGGAGGTGCCGGCCAGCATCTCCAAGGAAGTGGCCGGCAAGCCGGGCTACGTCGCCGTGAAGGGGAAGGACGGCAAGGTGCAGCGCTGGCGCCAGCCTCCCGGACCGTCCAACGCGCTCGGGCAGCTCAAGTTCGTGATGTACAATCCGCAGAACATCTATCTGCACGACACCAACGCGAAGAGCCGGTTCAACAGCGAAGTTCGGGCGGCCAGCCACGGCTGCATCCGGACCAAGGACGTGCTGGAACTGGCGACGATGCTGCTGGGCGACGACAATGGCGAATGGACCCCGGAGAAGATCCAGGAGACGCTTGCTTCCAAGAAGTCGAAACAGGCGAATTTCGTGAAGCCGCTGCCGGTGTACATCGTCTACTTCAGCGCCGCCGCCAACGTCGACGGCTCGATCGTCAGCTACAAGGACATGTACAACCGCGACGACGAGGTGATCGCCGCGCTGCTCGACGGCGACGGCAAGATGCCCGGGAAGAAGGCGGAGAAGGTTGCGAGCAAGT
>CBFGLY010000226.1:0-2881 GCA_965649725.1 uncultured Sphingomonas sp. | reverse complement strand
GCTTCGAACCGGGCATATTGATTCTCGGGACTGTCGACGATCTGCTTGAGGCCGAGACGGCGGTAGAAGTCGACCATCTTGGCGAAATCCTTGCCCGTCACCGTCACCTGGTTGAGGCGCAGGCCCAAGCCGGTGTCGAGCCGAACCGCCTGTTGTCCCAACGGCCCATGCCCCTTCCCCAGCCCCGGCGCTTCGTGGAGTGCCATGCGGACGAACAGCCGCGCCCGCTCGACCGCCTGCGCGAGCGGCAAGCCCGCGCCGAGATAGAAGGCGATCGCGCTCGCCAGCGTGCAGCCGGTGCCATGCGTCGAGGTCGTGTCGATCCGCTGGCCCTGCCAGCTGGTCATATTATCCTCTTCGATCAGCGCGTCGGCGAGGGCGTCGCCCTCCTCATGCCCGCCCTTGATCAGCACCGCGCAGCGATGGTCGGACACCAGCTTCAACGCGCCCGCGACCTCGTCTTCCTCGCCGGTAAGGCGGCGGAGTTCGGGCAGGTTGGGCGTCGCGATCGTCGCCGCGTCCATCAGCTTGCCGAACGCCGCGATGGTCGCGTCATCGGCCAGCGTCGCTCCGCTCGTCGCCACCATCACCGGGTCGAACACGACCGGTACGCCCTCAAGCTTCTCCAGCCGCGCCGCGATGTGAAGCGCAGTGAAGGGCGACCCGATCATTCCGATCTTGACCGCATCCACGCCGATGTCGGCGATCACCGCGTCGATCTGCGCCAGCACCGTCTCGGTCGGGATCGCATGAACGTCGGTGACGCCCTGCGTGTTTTGCGCGGTGATGGCCGTGACCGCGGTCATCGCGTGTCCGCCAAGCATCGTCACCGTCTTGATATCCGCCTGGATGCCGGCGCCGCCGCCGGAATCGGATCCGGCGATGATCAGGATGCGGGGCGGTTTGGCGGTCATTTCCCCGCCTTTACACGCAAAAGCTTAAGCAGCCGCAACCGCGTCGCAAATGCTGTCGACAAGCCGTTCGACCAGGGCCCGGTCGTCGCCCTCCGCCATCACGCGGATCAACGGCTCGGTGCCGGATTTGCGGATGACCAGCCGGCCGCGGTCGCCGAGCTCGCTTTCGGCCCCCGCGATCGCCGTCTTGACGCTATCGGCCTCCAGCGGCTGGCCGCCATCGAATCGCACATTCTTGAGCAGCTGCGGCACCGGCTCGAACACATGGAGCACCTCGCTCGCCGGCTTGCCGCTCTCGACCAGCGCGGCCAGCACCTGCAGTCCGGCGACCAGCCCGTCGCCCGTCGTCGCATGATCGCTGAGGATGATGTGCCCCGACTGCTCGCCGCCGACGTTGCGGTCCATCTCGCGCATCGCCTCGAGTACGTAGCGGTCCCCGACCGAAGTGCGCTGAAGGTGAAGCCCCGCCTCGGAAAGCTTCCGCTCCAGGCCCAGGTTCGACATCACCGTCGCCACGATCCCGCCGCCCCGCAAGCTGCCGCGGGCCTTTTGCGACAGGGCGATAAGCGCCATCAGCTGGTCGCCGTCGACCAGCTCGCCATGCTCGTCGACAATGATCAGGCGGTCGGCGTCGCCGTCCAGCGCTAGGCCGAGATGGGCGCCGGATGCGACCACCGTTTCGCGAAGGACGTCCGGCGCCGTCGAGCCGCAACCGTCGTTGATGTTGGTGCCGTTCGGCTTGGTGCCGAGCGCGACGACTTCCGCTCCCAGCTCCCACAGCGCCTCCGGAGCGACATGATAGGCCGCCCCATTGGCGCAATCGACGACGACCTTGAGGCCGTCGAGCCGCAGATGTTCGGGGAACGTCGACTTGGCGAAATGGATGTAGCGGCCTCTCGCATCCTCGATCCGCTTGGCCCGGCCGATCTTCGGCGCGTCGATCAGGGTCGCGCCCTGCTCCATCAGCTTCTCGATCGCGGCCTCGGCGGCGTCCGACAGCTTGTAGCCGTCCGGTCCGAACAGCTTGATGCCATTGTCGGCGAAGGGATTATGGCTGGCGGAAATCATCACGCCCAGGTCGGCGCGAAGCTCCTTGGTCAGCATCGCGACTGCCGGCGTCGGCATCGGCCCGACCTGGATCACGTCCATTCCGACCGAGGTGAAGCCGGCGACCATCGCCGATTCCATCATATAGCCGCTGAGGCGCGTGTCCTTGCCGATGACCACGCGATGCCGGTGGTCGCCGCGAAGGAAGAAGGCGCCCGCCGCCTGCCCGACGCGCATCGCGGTGTCGGCCGTCATCGGCGCGACATTGGTGCGCCCGCGAATCCCGTCGGTTCCGAAGAGTTTCCGTCCCATGTCCAGGCTCTTGCCTGAAAAGCGGCCGCCGAAAAAGGCCCGCCGCCCGCCTAGTGGCGATAGGCTTCGGGCAGGGTCCTGCGGTCCAGCGAGCGATAGCGGTCGCGCAGCTTGGTCTGGTGATTTTCCAGGGGCTGACGAACGCCGTCGATCCAGACCGCTTCGGCCGCGGAGCTGAGCTCCAGCGGATCGCCTGACCAGACCACGACATCGCCGCGACGTCCTGCCTTCAGGCTTCCGATCTCACCGCCCAGGCCGACGGCTTCGGCAGGCTTTGACGAAATCATCGAAAAGGCATCGGCCCAGCTAAGGCCAGCCGCGCCTGGCACCTTGGCAAGCGCGACCAGATTGCCGGCATATTGCCGCTGGTTGCGGACATAGCGCGTGTCATTGTCGTCGATCATTCCGATCGCGACCTTGACCCCGGCATTCTGCAACCTTCCGACATTGCTGTGCGTCGCGGCCAACATTTCGAAGCTCGCCGGCAGATCGTTCAGCGCCGAAGCAATGACCCACACGCCGCTTTCGGCGATCCGGTCGGCGACGGTCCAGCCTTCCGTCGCTCCGACCAGCGCGATCTTGAGCTTCGGAAACTCGCGACGAAGCCC
>CBFGLY010000225.1:0-2882 GCA_965649725.1 uncultured Sphingomonas sp. | reverse complement strand
TCGAACGCCTCGACCAGCGCCGGATCCTCCAGCGTCTCGATGGGCTTCACATTCTTGTTGAGCTCGGTCGTGTACATGGGGCCCATCTAGTCATTTCGGCGATGCACTTCAAACGCGCGGACGCTGCGTATAGAGCCATCGTCCATGGCCTACGAAACCATTATCGCCGAGCAGGCGGACGGCGTCGCCCGCATTACGCTCAACCGCCCGGACCGCCTCAACAGCTTCACCCGCGATATGCATGCCGAGCTTCGGGACGCTTTGGCCAACCTCGGCGATGCGCGGGTAGTCGTGCTGACCGGCGCGGGGCGAGGCTTTTGCGCGGGCCAGGATTTGAACGATCGGGCGGTTGCGCCGGGTGAAGCGGTCGATCTGGGCGAGACGGTCGAGGAAAGCTGGAACCCGCTGATCCGCACCCTCGCTGCCTTGCCGCAGCCGGTCATCGCGCGGGTGAACGGGGTTGCCGCGGGTGCCGGCGCGAACATCGCGCTGGCCTGCGACATCGTTATCGCCGGCAAGTCGGCAAGGTTCATCCAGAGTTTCTCCGCGCTCGGCCTGATCCCCGACAGCGGGGGCAGCTGGCATCTTCCCAGGCTTGTCGGACAAGCGCGCGCGCTGGGCCTGGCGCTGACCGGAGAGCCGCTTCCGGCCGAGAAGGCCGCCGACTGGGGCCTGATCTGGAAAGCGGTGGATGACGAAGCGCTGGATGCCGAGGTCGACGCCCTCGCCTCGAAGCTTGCAAGCCTTCCCCCGCTCGGCCTGGCCGCCATCAAGCAGATCATCCGAACGACGGGCGGCCGGTCCTTGGACCAGGAGCTCGACCTGCAGCGCGACGAGATGCGGCGGCTGGGCTTTACCGAAGACTATCGCGAAGGCGTCGCGGCGTTCCTCGAGAAGCGCGCGCCTGCCTTCAAGGGCCGTTAGCGGCCGCTCGCCGCAAGCGCAGCGCCGACGCGGCCCACCGAACTGCCCAACGCTTCCTGGATGCCGGCGACGGCAATCACGGCAGCGGCTATTCCCAACCCGCCCAGAGTAACGGCCTGCATCATTCGCGACAGTTGGCGGGAGCGCACTGCCGGGTCTTGACGGGGCCGCGGTGCCGTCCGTCGCTCGACCAGCGTTTCGGGACCGCCGGTTTTCGCTTGCTCCGTAACGATCGCCTCGATGGACAGCCTGTCCTGCGCCTTCAGGCCGACCCGCTGCTGGCCTGTCCAGATCACCCTGGCGACGATGACGTGCGGGCCCCGGCGCACTTCCAGATAGGCACCGCGCTCGGTCCGCGCCGCGGTTTGCAGCATCAGGCCGCGCGACGACATGTTGAGGATGCAGGCGTCATGCCATGACGCGCCGGACCGCATCCGGGCGCTCAGCATCACCTTTCGCCGGTCTTCCCTTGGCTTCACGCCGCGCCACTCCGCCCATCCACAGGCAGGAAAATGCGCCGATGATGCCCAATGGAGGCTGAAACCAACCTCCGAAACGGAGGATTTGAATCCGTTGCCTTGAGAGCGTGGAAAGGCCTAGGCAGCGCTCGATCAGATCGGAAAAGGACCAATCCCCGTCATGAAGACCGCTCAGCTCCTCAACTATTCGCGCGACCAATGGGTCGGCGGGGAAAGCGGCAGCCTGTCCGATATCGCCTCGGCGATCGATGGCAGCCTGGTGGCCAGGACCGGGTCGGGCGGGCTCGATTTTGGCGGGATGCTCAATCACGCGCGGACTGTCGGCGGGCCGGCGCTTCGCAAGCTGACCTTCCATGAGCGGGCCAGGATCATCAAGGGGCTCGGCCTCGCCATCCTTGCCCGCAAGGAAGAGCTTTACGAGCTCAACTACCAGACGGGAGCGACTCGCAAGGACGGGTGGATCGATATCGAGGGTGGCGCGGGGACGCTGCTTAGCTTCTCGTCCAAGGGGCGTCGCGAGCTTCCCGACGCGCATGTCCTGCTCGACGGCCCGGTCGAGCCGCTATCCAAGTCCGGCAGCTTTATCGGACAGCATATCTACACACCGCTTCAGGGCGCGGCGGTTCACATCAACGCGTTCAACTTCCCCGTTTGGGGAATGCTGGAGAAGCTGGCCCCCACATTGCTCGCGGGGATGCCGGCCATCGTGAAACCGGCCAGCTCGACTGCTTATCTGTGCGAGGCGGCATTCCGCGTGATGATCGACAGCGGCCTTCTTCCGCCCGGCGCGATCCAGCTGATCGTCGGCGGGGTGGGCGACCTGTTCGACCATCTGACCGGGCAGGACGTGGTCAGCTTCACCGGCTCCGCCTCGACCGCGCTCAAGCTGCGTTCCCATCCCGTGGTCCAGCGCGAGAGCGTCAAGTTCGTCGCGGAGCAGGACAGCCTCAATGCCTCGCTGCTCGGCCCCGACGCGGCGCCGGGGACGCCGGAGTTCGACCTGTTCGTCAAGGAAGTCGTCAACGAGATGACCGTCAAGGCGGGCCAGAAATGCACCGCCATCCGCCGCGCCATGGCGCCCGCCGAGCATCTCGATGCGGTCGAGGCGGCGATCCGCGAACGGCTTCAGGCGACCAAGGTCGGCGATCCGCGCGACAAGGACAGCCGGATGGGGGCGCTGGTCTCGACTGCTCAGCGCGACGACGTGCGCAGCCAGATCGCCAGGCTCACCGCCGCCGGCGCTCGGATCGTCAGCGGCAATCCCGATGCTTCGCCCGGCGTCTCGGGCGGCGCCTTCATGGAGCCGATCCTGCTTCGCGCCGACGATCCCTGGTCGACCGGCGCGGTGCATGACGTGGAGGCGTTCGGCCCCGTCTCCACGGTGATGCCGTACAAGGACATCGCCGACGCCATCCAACTCGCCAACCGCGGCATGGGCAGTCTCGCCTTGTCGCTGTTCACTTATTCGCCCGATGCGGC
>CBFGLY010000224.1:0-2894 GCA_965649725.1 uncultured Sphingomonas sp. | reverse complement strand
TGGCCCATTTGGCGTTGACGTTCTCCTCGGCCGTCGGGACCGAGTTGAGGCCGCATCCGGCCAGGCTGAAGGCAGCAAGCGGTGCCAGGAGTCCGAAACGGCGAAGTGCGGTCATGGTCAAATCCCCCATCAGGGCCAAAGTGGCTTACATAGGTAGGACAGTCATCCGCCCCTTTCAATCGCCGGCGAAACGAGCCAGTCTGTCCGCTTCTCGACACAAGGGAGAGATCGTCGATGCTCAGCGAATTCAAGGCCTTCATCGCCAGGGGCAATGTCCTGGATCTGGCGGTCGCGGTGATCATCGGTGCCGCCTTCGCGACCATCACCGCCAGCCTGACCGACGACATCATCATGCCGATCGTCGGCGCGGTCTTCGGCGGGCTCGACTTTGCCAACTATTTCACGCTGCTCGGACCCATCCCGGACACGTTCAAGGGCGATCCGGCCAGCTATGCCGCGCTGAAGGAAGCGGGTGTCGCCGTCCTCGGCTGGGGCCAGTTCATCACCGTCCTGATCAACTTCCTGATCCTCGCCTTCGTGATCTTCCTGATCGTTCGCTATGCCAACCGGATGATGAAGCGCGGCGATGACGCGCCGGCCGGCCCGACGGAAATCGAGCTTCTTGCCGAGATCAGGGACGAGCTGAGGAAGCGCTAAGGCCGGACCAGAATTACGGAAAAGCCGCCTTCGGTCAGCTCGCCGCGGCTGCGACCGATGCGGATTGCGACGTTTCCGCGGCGAGCCGCTTCTCGGCGGTGATCGCCAGGCTTTCGAACCGCGGGTCGTCGCGCAGCGGATCGAGGTCGGTGTCGAGCCGGAGATATTTGACCAGCGGCGGCGGAACCTTGTCGATGAAGGATTGCAGAAGCTCGATCGCCGCATCCTTGTCATGCAGGTAGCGCGACAGCGAGCACACCAGGTTCCAGCGCATGGTCAGATTGTCGGGATCCATCAGAAGGGCGCGGCGGATCCACTCCTTTGCGCGCTCACCGTCCCCCAGAGCCGCGAGCGCAACCGCTCCGAACCCCAGGGCTGAGCCCATCGACGGGTCCTGGGCCAACAGCTTCTGGGTCCGGTCCAGGGTCATTTGGGCTGCCCGGCGCAGTCCCTCGTCATCCCCGACGGCGGCGTAGCAGGTCTGCAGCATTCCGGACGAATGATAGTCGGTGTCGACCAGTGACGCCGCTTTCTCGAAATAGGGAATGGCCTCGCGCATTTTGCCGCTCCGGTTGAGCAGCCGAGCCGCCTCCTTGTTGACCTCCCATGAGTCCGGTTCGAGGCGGAGCGCCGTCTCAATCTGCCGGTTGGCGGATTCGAAATCGCCCTCCTCGTCGGCCAGATATCGTGCCTTGACGCACAGCGCTTCCGGCAAGTTGGGATCGAGCTCCAGCGCTCGCTCCGCCGACGCCAGTGCGTCGACATCCGGCCGAGCGTGGCGAAACCGCATCTCGGCCTGGGCGAGCGCGATCAGGGCCCAGGCCTTGGCATAGGCCGGATCGATCTCGGTTGCCTGGTGGGAGATTCGCACGACAACCTCGTCCCGGCGAATGTCCCCGTCGTTTCCGCTGATCCAATGCTGCCGCGCCATAAGGTAGAGATTATAGGCCTCGACGCTCGAGGTGCCGCGTTTCTCGATGGCCTTCTTTTCCTTGGGAAGAAGCTTCAGGCGGAGCGCGGACACGATCGCCTTCGAAATCTCGTCCTGGATGGCGAAGATGTCCGTCAGGTCGCGGTCGTAACGGTCCGCCCACACATGGTCGCCGGCCTCGCCATTGATCAGCTGCGCATTGATCCTGACGCGGTCGCCCGACTTGCGGATGCTCCCTTCCAAAATGTGGGTGACGTTCAGCTGCCGCGCGAGCTGCTCCACATCCAGCGTCTGCCCCTTGAAGGTGAAGGCCGTGTTGCGAGCGATGATCGAGAGCGCCGAGACCTTCGACAGATCGGTGATGATATCGTCGGTGATGCCGTCGCTGAAATATTCCTGTTCGGCATCGCCGCTCAGGTTGATGAAGGGCAGCACCAAGATCGCGACGCGCTTGGGCGAAGCGGACCTGGAATCCGGCGAGGATTCAACAGGTTTCGGCGCCCCGACCAGCATGGCGATGCTGCTTTCGACTTTCTGCCAGCCGGCGGTGCTGGTGTCGCCGGTCCAGTCCTCCAGGCCGGCGCATTGAATCTGGTTGAAAGGGATCGGCGGCAGCACGCCGTCGACCGTCACCTGGACCAAAGTGCCGGCTTCGCGAGCGATATCGGCTTCGGCGCGAACCCATTGGGAGCGGGCCGCTTCGGCCGACCAGAGGACGACCACCGCCTTGGCGGACCGAAGCCGCTCCTCGATGACGTCGCTATAGGCACGATGGGCGGGAAGCTCGTCGTCCCGCCAAACCGAATAACCCGAGGCACGGAGCGCGTCGGCAACCTGTTGTGCCTGCGCTTCGGTCGACCGGCCGTAGGACACGAAAATATCGGCCATGCGCGCGCCTCTCCCACCAAACCGGGATATCAACGCAGATAAAGCAAATCCCGCAAGGGCGAAAGGCACGGGCTGAAGATTGCGTCCCGGCATTCGGCTGAAGGAAAAAGGTCCGGGAGGTTCTGTTGCCCGGCCCTCCCGGAGGCCGCTGGATTCCCCTTCTGTTGCCCGGTGGGGTCCGACCGCGCTTTTGTCCACTTAACCTTAGGGCGTTAGCCCCTCAGTTAGGCAGCAATCGCAAGAGCCTCGTTATCGTTGGCACTTGTGTGAATGAGCCGTCGCGGTGGTCTCATACCGATCGGCAACCGGGCCTTTATTGCACTCGTCGATCCTGTTTCGCCCCCATCAGCAGCATCGAGTCTTCGCTGCTGGTGGTGGAGGCGCCGGGGTACTGCCCCCCGGGTCCGAAATGCCTATT
>CBFGLY010000223.1:0-2917 GCA_965649725.1 uncultured Sphingomonas sp. | reverse complement strand
TCGGGCTGGGCGAATTCAAGGACCGCCAATCGAGCCTGGGCCTGTTCGGCGAGGCAAGCTTCCGGCCTTTGCCGCAAACGACGCTGACCGCGGGCATGCGCTATCAGGAAGACCGGCAAAAACGGGTTGGCGTCGCCGGCCGCCCGGGACTCTCCGTCGCTCTCGACTATGACGAAGCGTTCACTGCCTGGCTGCCAAAACTGTCAGTCGCCTACGATTTCTCGGAAGATCTCACCATCGGCGGACTGATCCAGAAAGCCTATAATCCGGGCGGCACGACGCTTCGGTTCGACACCGGAAAGCCGGAAACCTTCGGCGCCGAATCTCTATGGAATTATGAGCTTTTCATTCGCGCGTCGCCTGTGCGGCGGCTTAACGTGAGCGCCAATCTTTTCTACACCGACATCCGCGATTCCCAACGGGCCCGGTCCCTGCCTTTCAGCTTTCCGGGCGGTCCGACCGCTTTCTTCGCAGGCATTTCGAATGTTCCGAGGGCCTGGACGCGTGGAGCCGAACTGACGGTGGAGTGGCGTCCGAGCTCGCGGCTGAACACGAGCTTGGCGATGGGCCTGCTGAAAACGAGAATCGAGCGTACCGACGAACCGGACGATCCCGCGCTTGGCAAGCCGTTCCAGCGCTCCCCGGCATTCACCGCGTCCGCCGCAGTCGATTGGAAGCCCCTCGACGGCCTGCGCCTTTCGGCCCAGGCAAGGCACAACGCCCCCTATTTCAGCGACGATTTCGAGACACCCTCGACCCGTATCGGCGCTGCAACCGTGGTCGACGCAAAAGCGGCGTGGACAATGGGGCGGTTCACCCTGTCCGGCTATGTCCGAAACATGTTCGACCGGTTCGAATTGCGAAGCCTGGCGGCGGGGAGCGGATTCGCGACGGCCATCGATCCGCGAGAATATGGCGTCGGACTGGAGGCGGCCTTTTAGGTCCGGGCGAGCAGGTAATCGGGCCTGACGCCCCGCCTGCGCCAATAATCGGTCAGGCCGATTCCGTCGCACAGGGTCGCGAACCGGGGATCGGCTCGAAGCGGGGCAAGCGGCGGGGTGAAGAGCCAGGGCGCGAAAATCCAGGCGATGCTTTTTCCGAGGCGCTGCCGTTGGCTCGATTGCAAATCGCTTGGCGAGCGGAACAACAGCAAAGTGTCCGCAACGTCGAACGCCGCGTCCAGTTCGCCAAGAGCCGACAAGGTCATCACCGCCTGTGACGAGAGCTTGGGTCTCTCTTTGACGGCATCGACGTTGGCCGAGCGTGCAGCGGCCACCTTTTGCGGGGACCGGTCCTCCAGCGCTGCCAGGGACACCCGCCACAAGGCGATTGCCTCGGGCGTGTAGTTCTGCGGTGCCGTCTTCGGATCGCTGATCATCGCAAGCGCGGCCCGCTCCCGGCCGGTGAAGGCCAGAATGATGAAGCGGGCAAAGCGGACGAAGCGATGCGCCGGCCAATATTGAATGGCCCGGTCGATGACCCGATCGGCCTCCGCGTTCCGGCCGACGATCCACAGAAGTTGGGCCATTGGATAATTGTTGATCGCGGCTAGCGGCTTCAACGAGATGGCTCGCTCCACCAGGCCCAGCGCCTCCCGGCTTCGCCCGGCGCATTGCAGCAGGTTCCACAGGTTGCGCATCGCCTCAACATTGTCCGGATCGTCGGCGAGCACGGAGCGAAGACGGTCCTCGTTAACCGCCAGGTCCAGTGTCGAGCGCTGGATCAATATCTGGGCAAGCCGGGCATTGGGTTCGCGCGGATCGGTTTGAAGCGCGGCGCGCGCCGCCGCTTCCGCTTCCTCCACTGTCACGCCTGGTCCGCCCGACGGCCGGTCGTCCGCTCCCAAGGCGCGCGAATAGGCGAACAACCCCTGTGCCCTGGCGTCTTTGGGACGGATAGCTAGCGCGCGCTGGAAATAGGCGGCCGATGCATTGTCGGGGTCGCCATAATCGAGCGCGGCTTCTCCCTGCGCCATAGCCTCGTCGAACCGGCGCTTCTCACGGTCAGTCGACCACCACCAAAGACCGGTAGCTGCAACTCCTGCAACCGCCGCGGCCCCGCCCATCACCGCGCGCCGTGGAAATTGGCCAGGCCTGCCCTCCGGTCCGATTTCGGCGTTGCCGGACGCGACTGCTTCGCCGAGCAGGCGATAGCCTGTTCTGGGGATCGTCTCGACCTCGAACAGCCCGGGACAGGTTTCGGAGGCAATCCTGCGGACCCGTCCAATGGCGCGGTTCAGACTGTCGTCGCCGACCATGGTGCCGCCCCACACCTGGTTGAAGATCTCATCGCGAGTGACAACCGAGCCCTTGGCGTCGATCAGCATCAGGAACACTTGCATCACCAGCGGCTCGAGGCTCGTCTTGCCTTGGGGGCCCTCCACCAGACGCCGCGACGGACTGACCAGAACCGGGCCGATGGTGAAGTCCGGTCTACGCGCCAAATCCGACAGTTTCAGCACTCGCTATCCCCCGCGCTGGACCCTGCATCATTAATTCATCGGCAAATCATCGGCAAATGGCCATCGTGCTCCCGCGCAGGAACCGCAAAGCTTCCGATCGGCGAACAGTCGGGAGCTGTCCGGTGCGAAAAGCCTTGCTGATTGGTGTCATGCTGCTGGCGGGATGGGCATCGGCCGCGCCGACGGCCCCTCCCCGCATCATTCGGGCCAGCGCCCAGACCGTGATGAAGGCCGCACAGGCTGCCGAAGCCCAGGGCGACCGGAAGACCGCCGAGACCGCCTATCGAGCCCTCATCACCGACCCGTCGCCGGAAATCCAGGCGGAAGCCAGGTTCCGGCTTGCAAGACTGATCGCAGCCGGCGGCCGGCAAGCCGAAGCGGCGGGGATGCTTCGCCAGCTGGTCGACGAGCGGCCCGAGGCTCAGGCTGCGCGGCTCGAGCTCGCTGGACTTCTCG
>CBFGLY010000222.1:0-2920 GCA_965649725.1 uncultured Sphingomonas sp. | reverse complement strand
AGCCTCAGCCGCCCCGCGGCCCATTGGTTGCAGGTGTGGATCGCATTGGCCTTGCCGACACCTTCGTAAAAGGCATCGTGCGGGCCGTAGCCGGGGTGATCGATACGGATCGGCTTGCCCTCTGCATCGAGCCTGAAACCGGCGCGGATCGAGGCCCAGAGGCGGCGATATTGCTCGGGGGTCAGGCGAAGCTCGCGGGCGGCGTAGGCGGGGTTGTCCACCCACTCGACATGCATCACCCGCTCGCCCCCGGTCAGCGCAACGAAAGCGGTCTTGAGGCTAAGATCGGCCCAGGTCGGCGTTTCCAGATAGACCCGTCGTTCGCCGGCCCCGAACGCAACCCAACGGGCATCGGCGGGCACATCGGCGAAGTCGCGCTTCGGCACCAGCGGCCGCCAGTCGAGTCCTTGCTCGTTCGCCGGGAGGATGAGGTCGGCGTGGACGCCATTGTCGGCGATGTAGATGGTGACGCCCTTGTCCGGCTCGGCCCAGCCCGAATTCATGGGGATCAGGGATCCGATCAGCGCGCCAAGCAAATAGATCGCCGGAATCGCCAGCAGGGCGATGGCGATTCGCTTGAGCCAACGGGATTTCCTGCGGCGGGTCCGGCGCTTCATGCTTGCACCATGGTTGGCAGAAGCGGTCGAACGCAAGCGGCGGCGCCTCCCTTGCCATGCCGGACCCCTGCCACTAGATGCGCCAAGCCGCTTGCCCGAACCTTCGGGGAGGCGACACGGTCGGGGCGTAGCGCAGCCTGGTAGCGCATCACACTGGGGGTGTGGGGGTCGCTGGTTCGAATCCAGTCGCCCCGACCATCATATTCCAAAAGCGAGAAGTTCGCCTTTCATGCCCAGCCCCGATTTCAGCCTCCTCCTCGCTGCCGCAGCCGCGCCTTCGGGCGGCGCCAGCTTCTTCATCCAGACGATCCCGCTCGTCCTGGTTTTCGTCATCTTCTATTTCCTGATGATCCGGCCGCAGCAAAAGCGGATGAAAGAGCATCAAACGCAGATCATGGCGGTGAAGAAGGGCGATCGCGTCGTCACCGGTGGCGGATTGATCGGCAAGGTCACCAAGGTCACCGATAGCGAGGTCGAGGTCGAACTGGCCCAGGGCATCCGGGTGATGGCGGTGAAATCGACCCTGACCCAGGTGGTCGATCCCAAGTCAGCCAAGCCGGCAAACGACTGATGCTGGATTTCCCCAAGTGGAAAATCTGGGCCGTCACGCTGACCATCCTGGTCGGCATCCTTCTGGCGATCCCAAGCCTGTTCCCGAAGAGCCAGGTCGAACAATGGCCGGACTGGGTTCCCAACGCTCGCATCAACTTGGGCCTCGACATCGCCGGCGGCAGCCAGCTGCTGCTGGAAGCCGACATCGCCGATGCCGCCAAGCAGCGGCTCCAGGCGATGGAAGAGCAGGTCACGACCGAGCTCCGCCGGGGCGAGCCGCGGATCAACATCGGCGACGTTTCGACGTCCGGCGGCAAGCTGAGCTTCGTCGTTCGGGATCCGACGCAGCATGCGGCGGCGTTCGACCGGATGCAGCAGTTGACGCGGCCGGTCGGCCTGACCGGAAGCCGCGACTGGGACGTCAGCACCGTTGACGGCAACCGCATCGTCCTGACCCCGACCGAATCCGGCGCCAAGACCGCGCTGAAGGACAGCCTGACCGTTGCCCGCGACGTCGTTCGCCGCCGGATCGATCCGGGCGGAACCAAGGAAATCACGGTCATCAACCAGGGCGACCGCCGCATCTTCGTCCAGGTCCCCGGGGTCGAGGACCCCGAAGCTTTGAAGGACCTGATCGGCCAGACCGCCCGGCTCGAATTCAAGCTGGTCGACCTGAATGCCGATCCGGCGCAGGTCGCCGCAGGCCGCGCTCCTCCGGGAAGCCAGGTGCTGCCGATGGCCGACGGCACCGGCGCCATCGCGGTCCAGCGCCGGGTGATGGTGTCGGGCGACCAGCTGGTCGATGCCAAGCAGGCGTTCGACCAGGACGGACGCGCGGTCGTCAGCATCACCTTCAATGCCGCCGGCGCCCGCCGCTTCGGCCGGGTCACGCAGGAAAATGTCGGCAAGCCGTTCGCCATCATCCTCGACGACAAGGTGCTGTCGGCACCGAACATCAATGAGCCGATCCTGGGCGGGCAGGCGCAGATCAGCGGAAGCTTCACGGTCGAAACCGCCAACGCGCTGGCGGTCAGCCTCGCCTCGGGCAAGCTGCCGGTGAAGCTCAACGTCGTCGAGGAGCGCACCGTCAGCGCCGAGCTTGGCGCGGACTCGATCGAGGCCGGCACCATCGCGTCGATCTTCGCGACGCTGGCGGTGATCGGGCTGATGATCATCACCTACGGCCGGTTCGGCGTCTATGCGTCGATCGCGCTGCTGATCAACGCGCTGATGATCCTGGGCATCATGGCGATCTTCAACGCGACCCTGACGCTGCCCGGCATTGCCGGTTTCGTTCTGACCATCGGCGCCGCGGTCGACGCCAACGTGCTGATCAACGAGCGAATCCGCGAAGAGCTCAGGCGAGGGCGACGAATGCTCGACGCGCTGGAGACGGGCTATAAGGAAGCCTCGACCGCGATTTTCGACGCGAACATCACCAACACCATCGCCGCCGCGATCATGATGTATTTCGGCTCCGGCCCGATCCGCGGCTTCGCGGTCGTCCTGCTGATCGGCATCATCACCTCGGTCTTCACCGCGGTCAATTTCACCCGAATGCTCGTGTCGATCTGGGTGAAGTCAAAGCGCCCGCGCGCGATCAATATCTAAGGGACCAAGACGATGAAGCTCCTCAAGCTGGTTCCGGACAACACCAACATCGACTTCATGAAGTGGCGGAACATCGCCCTCATCCTGTCGATCCTCGCGACCGTCGCCAGCCTGGTGCTGGTCGGGGTGCGCGGCCTCAA
>CBFGLY010000221.1:0-2933 GCA_965649725.1 uncultured Sphingomonas sp. | reverse complement strand
ACCGGCGACCCGCTCTACCAGGCGGTCAGCGAAGGCCGGCGCCTGGCGGGCATGGAGCATTGGCTGCCATTGTTCGAGGAGAAGCTTTCGAGCCTGTTCGATCATCTGGGCGACGATGACGTCATCCTGCGCGACGCGAACAGCGACAGTGCCCTGGAATCGCGGGCGGAGGCGATCCAGGACTATTTCGACAATCGCCAGCGGGCGATGGTCGCCGAACCCGGAAGCTACCGGCCTCTGGCGCCAACCGCGCTCTACCTGAGCAGCAAGGAGTGGCGTGAGGCAGTCGAAAGCCGGCCAATCCATCTCGCCACGCCATTCCCCCAGCCCGGAAGCGACACGGTTGTCGAGTTTGGAGTCGAGGGACCGCGGGATTTCGCGCCGGAGCGGGCGCAGAACGCCAATGTCTATGAAGCGGTGGTCAAGCATGTCGGCAAGCTTCGGAAAGACAAGAAGAAGGTCGTGCTGGCGAGCTATACCGCAGGCGCCCGGGAACGGCTTGCCGGGTTGCTCGAAGATCATGGCCTGAAAGGACTGAAACAAGCCGACACTTGGCAGCAGGCCCTGGGCAGCAAGTCGGACGCGGCCCTGATCGTCCTGCCGCTCGACCATGGCTTCACCGCGCCGGATGTTGCCGTTCTGACCGAGCAGGACATGCTCGGCGACCGGCTCGTCCGCCGCAAGAAGCGCCGGAAGAGCGCGGACGCCTTTCTCGCGGAACTGTCGGCGCTCACGCCGGGAGACTTGGTCGTCCATGCGGAACATGGCATCGCCCGCTACGAGGGGCTGACCTCTGTCATGGTCGGCAAGGCGCCGCACGACTGCGTGGCGCTTGAATATTCGGGCGGCGACAAGCTTTATGTCCCGGTCGAGAATATCGACGTCCTTTCCCGCTACGGCAGCGGCGAAGGCGCCACGCTGGACAAGCTCGGCGGCGAAGCATGGCAGCGGCGCAAATCGCGGATGAAGGAGCGCATCCGCGAGATTGCCGGCGAGCTGATCAAGACCGCAGCCATCCGCGCGACGCGGCCGGGACAGGTCGCCGAGGTCGATCACGCCAGCCTCGCCCAGTTCGTCGACCGCTTTCCCTACGAGGAGACCGACGACCAGGACCGGGCGATCGGCGAGGTTCTTGAGGACCTGGAGAGCGGCAAGCCGATGGACCGGCTGGTCTGCGGCGACGTCGGCTTCGGCAAGACCGAGGTCGCGCTTCGGGCTGCCTTCGTCGCCGCGATGGCAGGCTATCAGGTCGCATTGATCTGCCCGACCACGCTGCTCGCCCGGCAGCATTTTTCCAACTTCACCGCGCGCTTCCAGGGGTTTCCGATCGAGATTGGCCGGCTGTCGCGGCTGGTCCCCGCGGCCGAGGCCAAGGCCACGAAGGAAGGGCTGGAGAAGGGCAAGGTCGACATTGTGGTCGGGACCCACGCGCTGCTCGGAAAGTCGATTAAATTCAAGAAGCTGGGCCTCGTCATTGTCGACGAGGAGCAGCATTTCGGGGTCGCGCATAAGGAGCGATTGAAGGCGCTTCGCGAAGACGTCCACGTCCTGACTCTCACAGCGACGCCGATTCCGCGCACCCTGCAGATGGCAATGTCCGGCCTGCGCGAGCTTTCGGTCATCCAGACTCCGCCGGTCGACCGGCTGGCGGTCCGCACCTACGTTGCGCCCTGGGATCCTGTGGTGGTCCGCGAGGCGCTGCTGCGCGAACATTATCGCGGCGGGCAAAGCTTCATGGTGACGCCGCGGATCGCCGATCTGCCCGACCTGGAGGAATGGCTTCGCGAGGAAGTGCCGGAGGTGAAGGCCGTCACCGCGCATGGCCAGATGAGCCCGTCCGAGGTCGAGGAGCGGATGAGCGCCTTCTACGACAAGAAATATGACGTGCTTTTGTCCACCACGATCGTCGAAAGCGGCCTCGACATTCCCTCCGCCAATACGCTGATCGTCAATCGGGCCGACCGCTTCGGGCTGGCGCAGCTTTACCAGCTGCGCGGCCGCGTCGGACGGTCGAAGACCCGGGCCTATGCCTATCTCACGACCGAGCCGGACCGGGCGTTGACCGAAGGCGCGGACAAGCGGCTGCAGGTGCTGGTCAACCTCGACAGCCTCGGGGCCGGTTTCCAGCTCGCCAGCCATGATCTCGACATTCGCGGCGCCGGCAACCTGCTCGGCGACGAGCAGTCGGGCCACATCAAGGAGGTCGGGTTCGAGCTTTATCAATCGATGCTGGAAGACGCGATCCTGGAGCAGAAATCGGGCGTCGCGGAGCGGCGCGAGGAATTCGCCCCGCAGATCAATGTCGAGGCTCCGATCCTCATCCCGGAGACCTATGTCCCCGACCTCGACCTGCGCATGGGCCTTTACCGGCGGCTCGGCGAGCTGGAGGACCGTCAGGGCGTCGAAGCGTTCGCGGCCGAGATGATCGACCGGTTCGGAAAGCTTCCATCGGAAACGCAGAACCTGCTGCAAATCGTTGAAACGAAAATCAATTGCAGACAGGCGTGCATTGCCAAGCTGGATGTCGGCGCGAAGGGCGCGGTGGTCACGTTCGCCGAGGGCGGGTTCCCCGACCTTCCCGGCCTGCTCGCTTATGTCGAACGGCTGAAGGGTGCTGCCCGGCTCCGCCCCGACAGCAAGCTCGTCGTCAGCCGCGACTGGCCGACCGGCGCGGCCCGGCTGAACGGCGCGCTGCAGATTTCCCGCGGCTTGATGCGGGTTCTGGCCGCCGGCGATGCCAGGAAAGAGCTGGAGCCGGCCTAAGCCGCACTGCGGTGCGCCGTTTCGAGGAAATGGGCCAATTCCCGCTCGTCCAGCGCCCCCGCGCCGAGGAAGCCCTGGTAAAGGTCGCAGCCCCATTCCGCGAGAATCTGTAGCTGCGCCATGCTCTCGACGCCCTCGACGACGACTTTCAGGCCAAGCTCCCGCGCCAT
>CBFGLY010000220.1:0-2941 GCA_965649725.1 uncultured Sphingomonas sp. | reverse complement strand
TATTTCAGATGCCGGGTGAACAGCGCGGTGGCGGCATCGGCCATGCCCATCGGCATTCCGGGGTGGCCGCTGTTGGCGGCTTCGACCGCATCCATCGCCAGGGCGCGGATGGCGTTGGCGAGTCGGCGTTGAGTCGGCATGGAATCTCCCAAGGGTCGGCCGTTGGAACTGGGACTCGGCTGGCCGATGGTTTGGTGCCTATTGTCGCGCTGCGGCGTGGCGTCAACCTTAGCGCCTTCTTGCGGACGGAAGCGGAGTTGCTTACGCCAATGAACGATGGACGCTAAGCCGCTGGAAAACGCACTGGACCGCGCCGAGCAGGCGCTGACGCGCATCGAGCGGGCGGTCGAGCGAGGCGCGCTGCACAAAGGCAAGGAGGACGCGCTCCGCTCCAGGGTCGCTGACGTCTTGAGCGAGCTGGACGAACTTATCCGGGAGGCGGGAGCCTGATGGCCGAGGTCGAACTCACCATCGCCGGCCGCCCATACCGCGTCGCCTGCCGCAATGGCGAGGAGGAAAATCTTCGCGCCGCGGGTGCGTTGGTCGACGCCAAGAGCCGGGAAGCCCTTTCCGGCCTCGGCACCCTCTCGGAATCGCGTCAGCTGCTGTTCGCCGCCTTGCTCCTCGCCGACCAGATCGTCGACGGCCGGCAGGTCGAGCTTCCTTCGGGCCCCGATCCCGCGCTTGCCGAAAGAGCCGAACGTTTGGCCGAGCGCCTCGAATCCCTGGCCGACGCCCTTGAGCGGGACGGGCGCGACGCCTAAATAGGCGCCGACGGGTACTGCCTGGTACGAGGCCTAGAACATCCCTGAGGCGATTTCCGATCCTTGGGAGCTGTCCCTACCCGGACCCTGGTCCGGGCAAACGGCGCCCACCTGACGTTTGTGGCGTCAGAGGATTTCCGGCAAACGGCCAAGGTGGTCCCGTCACATTCCTTTGTTCCGGCCGACAAGGTCGCGCTTCGCCGAATGGCTCGAATCAATCGTCGAGCCTTCGTGGAAACTCTTGACCAGCAAGAGAAATCGCGACTGGAGCAGTCGCTCGCCGAACAGATCAGGCCGTTGTTCGAGAGGTCGCGAATCGTCGGCGGATATTGCCCGATGCCTGCGGAAATCAGCCCCATCCCGGCGATGGATGCCGCGAAATCGAAAGGGCTCACCACCGCTTACCCGGCCTTCGCCAATCACACCGATCCTTTCCGATTCCTGGCCGGAGATCCGGACGAGGAAGGACCTTGGTCGATCTTCCAGCCTTCGCTGGATAAGCCGCAGGTTTTCCCCGACCTGGTGCTGTTGCCGCTAGTGGCCGTCGACCGGATGGGAACGCGCCTCGGCCAGGGCAAGGGACATTATGATCGGGTGGCAGGCGAGCTGAAGGCGCATGGCGCGCTTTTGATCGGCGTGGGCTGGGACGTGCAGATGATCGATTCGACCATTCCGGTCGACCCGTGGGACGTTCCGCTGGATGGCTTCGCCTCACCTGTCCGGCTGGAGATGCTGCGATGACGGAGCCGAGCTGGCGCAAGCCCGCCGGCATCTTCGCGATCCTGGCCTTGATTGCCGTCTGGGCCACGATCGTCGCATCGCTGTCCGCCACCGTCGGGCGCTGGCCGATCCTGTTTCAGACCATTTTCTACGTCGTTGCCGGAATCGTCTGGATCGTCCCGCTCAAGCCGCTGCTTCGATGGATGGAGACCGGGAAATTCAAGGATTAGGGCCATTTGTGCCCTGAAACCGAACCGTTCGTCGACGGTTCATTGATAATGCTGTATTGGGGTACCAGATCACCCCATCCCATGATGCCGTCCGTTATCTTGCAGCCCTCGAGGCCCTGGCGCACCCATCCGCGCGAGACGATTGCCGTCGCCATCCTTGGCACGGTCGGCATGATCGCGCTTGCCCAGACCGGCGGCGCGACCCCCGTATTTCCGGACTTCAGCCCGTCGGCGAAGGTCGAGGCCGTGGCACCGCCGCCGGCTGCCCTGCCGACCGACCTTCGCCCGCTCGCCCCGGAGACCGCTCTCGCGGTCAATGCCCAGATCCCGGTTTCCGCGCCGGGTTCGGCCGCCCAGCCTTTCTCGCTCGGCAAGGCGTCCTCCGAAACCAGGGCGCGCGCGCTCGAATGCCTGACCAGCGCCATCTATTACGAGGCGGGGCAGGAAAGCACCGACGGCCAGCGGGCGGTTGCCCAGGTCGTCCTGAACCGGGTCCGCCACCCGGCTTTCCCGAACAGCGTGTGCGGCGTCGTTTACGAAGGCTCCACCCGGATTACCGGCTGCCAATTCACCTTCACCTGCGACGGGTCGATGAGCCGAGCGCCCGTCCCGGCCCTTTGGAACCGCGCTCAAAAGGTCGCGAAGGACATGCTGGGCGGTCTGGTCTTCGCGCCGGTCGGGCACGCCACCCACTATCACGCCGACTATGTCGTGCCCTATTGGGCATCCAGCCTGGTCAAGACCAGCGTCCAGGGCGTGCACATCTTCTATCGCTGGGCCGGCGGCTGGGGAAAGCCTGCCGCGTTCAACAGCCGCTGGGCGGGCCGCGAGGCAAGCCCGTCGGCGCTGCGCCTGGCCGCTCTCAGCGCCCCGCATGTCGCCCCGCCGGTCAAGACGGCCGACGCCACGGTCGAGAAGCTCGAGGACGCCGGTGCCAAGGTCATCGAGGGCAAGGACGGCCGGGTCCGCCTGCTGTTCACGCCGCAGGCGCGCGAGGCGGTCGAGAAGGTGAAGGTCACGCCTTACGTCGAGCGGGTCGCCGCTTCGGACAACCTCAAGTTCGCGCTGTCCGGCACCGAAGAGCAGCAACGCCCTTTTGGCCGCAAGGCCGAGGGGGTGGGAACAGAGGCACAGACCTCGACCGCGCAATAGCGGCGGCCAGCGAAGGCGGTATCGGCCGATTTCAGGAAAAATGAGTGGCGCGAGTGACGGGGCTCGAACCCGCGA
>CBFGLY010000219.1:0-2945 GCA_965649725.1 uncultured Sphingomonas sp. | reverse complement strand
GACACCGCAGCCGAGGCGGTCGACACGGTGCTGGTGCCTTAGGAAAGCGCGTTTCGTTACATCCGTACATCGAATGTACAGACCATATGCATATTGTGGCTGGAAAGAGGGGTCTGATCGGCGATAGCCGGGCCGGGTCGCCTTTGAAGAGGGGAAGCAGTTGCTGACACCTCGTTACAGCCTGGTCCTTGCGATGGCGCTGGCCGCCACGGCCGCAGCGCAGGCGCCGAAAATCCACAAGCCCACGCCCGTCCCGCCCGAGAAAATGACTCCGCTTCCGCCGGCGGTGATCGACAATGCCCTGGCGATCGAGGGCGATGATATCGATGCCCGCCGAGCCCGGTCGCGGATGACGGTCGAGGTTCGAGTGAACGGGCAGGGCCCCTATCATTTCCTGGTCGACAGCGGCGCCGACACGTCGGTCGTGGGCCTCGACATCGCCCGCCAGCTGCAGCTTCCGCCGCGCTCGCGAGTCATCCTCAACGGAATGACGGGAAGCGCACTGGTCGACCGCGTAATGGTCGAAGAGCTTTCCTTCGGCCCGAGCAAGGTCAGGAACTTGCAGCTTCCGGCCCTGAAGGAGTCCGATGTCGGCGGACAGGGCATGATCGGCATCGACGCGCTCGCCCAGGAGCGGTTGATGATGGATTTCGAGAAGCGAATGATCAAGGTCGAGGACGCACGCGTCCCCGTCGTTCGTCTGCCGGGGGAAATCGTCGTCGTCGCGCGGCGGCAGAAGGGCCAGCTGATCCTGACGGAAGTCAGCGCGGCCTATTTGCCGGTCGAGGCGGTCATCGACACCGGGACCGAGATTTCGATCGGCAACCTCGCGCTCCGTAACGCGCTGGCCCGCGACCACCGCGACAAATTCTTCACCGTCACCACCATCGGTGTCACCGGAAAGGCCGTCGACCTGCAGGTGGCCCGCATCGGCGAATTGAAGCTGGGCTCGATCGTTCTGCAGGACGTGCCGATTGCCTTCGCCGACGTGCCGCCGTTCCAGGTATTCGGGCTCAGGGATCAGCCGGCGCTGCTGCTGGGCACCGATATCCTCGAGAATTTCCGGCGGATCTCGCTCGATTTCCGGAAGCGGAAGGTGCGCTTCCAGCTGCGCAAATGCGGATCGACCGGGATTTCCATCCGCACCAATCCGCTGGCCAACACGCGCCTGTCGTCGGGCGACAATCGAGCGGTGTGCCAGCGCTAGACTGGCCGCTCTCCTTTGCCGGCGTTGCCTTGCCCGATTATCCCGCTAGGCTCCGGCCATGCCGACCTTCAAGACATTTGCTCCGCTCCTGATCCTGGCAGCGGCCGCCGCCCCTTTTCCCGCCATCGCCCAGCCCGCCGCCGTCGCCCCCGCCTCGGCGGACGCAAGGCTCAAGACGCTCTATGAAGCCTATGCCGACTGGTCGCAAAAGCAGTTCGGCTTCTATGAGGATGCCAAGGGCGAGAACCAGCAGGCGGGATATCTGCCCAAGGTCGATCCCGCGTCGCAGCTGGCGCGGGCGGAGTATCTGAAAGGCCTGCTGGCCCAGCTCGACGCCATCCCGGCCGCACAACTGTCGGCGGGCGAGCGGGTCAACGCCGGTGTCCTGCGCACCATCCTCGAGGCCGCGATTTCCGACGCGAATTTCCGCGAATGGGAAATGCCGGTCAACAGCGACAGCAATTTCTGGACCTATCTCGACGAGCGCAATCCACTCGACGATGCCGACGCCTACAAGCGCTACATCGCCCGGCTGCGCGATATCCCGCGCTATTTCGACGAGCAGACGGCCAACATGCGCGCGGGCATGAAACGTGGGTTCACGCCGCCGCAGGTCACGCTGGTCGGCCGCGAGGGGTCGATCGCCAGCTTCATCAAGACGGACGCCGAGGACAGCGCCTTCTACGCGCCGTTCAAGCAAATGCCCTCGACGATCGGCGCGGCGGACGCGGCGAAGCTTCGGGCCGAGGGCAAGGCCGCCATCGCGGAAGCGGTAACGCCGGCCTATCGCAAGCTGCTGAGCTTTTGGCTGAGCGAATATGTGCCGGGCGCGAGGCAGAGCATCTCAGCCCGCGACCTTCCCAATGGCGACGCCTATTACCGGGCGGAAATCCGCGAATATACAACGACCGGACTGTCGCCAGAGGAAATCCACCAGATCGGCCTGAAGGAAGTCGCGCGGATCGAAGCCGACATGCAGAAGACGATGCAAACCAGCGGCTTCAAGGGCAGCTTCGCCGAATTCCTGACCTTCCTTCGCACCGATCCGCAGTTCATCGCCCGCAAGCCCGACGATCTGCTCGGCGTGTCCGCCTATGCGGCGAAGCGCGTCGACGGGAAGCTGGCCGATTATTTCGAGCTTCTGCCGCGCCGCCGTTTCACGATCATCCCGGTGCCCGACGCGCTGGCGCCCTTCTACACGTCGGGCCGAGGCGGGCTCGAAAGCTGCCAGATGAACACCTACGACCTGCCCAGCCGGCCGCTCTACAATATCCCCGTGCTGACGCTCCACGAGTGCGTTCCGGGTCACAGCTTCCAGGCCGCGCTGGCGGAGGAAGGCAAGTCGCTGCCCCGCTTCCGGCGCAACATCTATTTCTCGGGCTATGGCGAGGGGTGGGGACTCTATACCGAATATCTCGGGATCGAGATGGGGATTTACCGGACGCCCTACGAACGGTTTGGTCAGCAAAGCTATGAGATGTGGCGCGCAGCGCGGCTGGTGATCGACACCGGCATGCACCGCTACGGCTGGTCGCGGCAAAAGGCGATCGACTATCTCGCCGGCCACACGGCGCTGTCCAAGCATGAGGTGCAGACCGAGGTCGACCGCTACATCAGCTGGCCGGGCCAGGCGCTGGCCTACAAGCTGGGCGAGCTGACCATCCGCCGGATGCGCGCCGAGGCCGAGAAGGAGCTGGGCACCCGCTTCGACATCAAGAAATTCCACACGATGATCCTG
>CBFGLY010000218.1:0-2964 GCA_965649725.1 uncultured Sphingomonas sp. | reverse complement strand
AATCCCACCCTCTCCGCCATCCGGTGTTTGGCAGAACCGTTCGTCGATTCATCGAACGCTGCTCCTTCCTCCTCCACGAAACGCGTAGCCGCCGATCGTCCGCACAGGGGGAGTCAAATGCGTTTGTATCGGTCGTCGTTAAGCCTGCTATCAATGTCCGCCGCGCTGGCGTCCCCCGCGTTCGCCCAGCAGGCCGAAAGCCCTGCGCCTGGCCAAACCCAGGCAAGCCGGACGACCGTCTATGACGCCGCCTTCTTTTCCCAATATGCGCCGCGCACCGCCCTCGACATCGCCCGGCGCGTTCCGGGCTTCAATCTCGACCTCGGCAATAACGACATTCGTGGCTTCGCCGCGGCGGCCGGGAACGTCGTCATCAATGGTGCAAGGCCGAGTTCGAAGGCCGAGACGCTCGAAACGACGCTCGCACGAATTCCGGCCAACCGCGTTTCCAAGGTCGAAGTTGGACCGGGCGATCTTTTCGGGGCCGAATATTCAAGCAAAAGCCAGGTGCTGAACATCTTCCTGTCCGCCGCCGGCGGAGTCGACGCCACGGTCACCGGATCGGTACGGCGTCTCTACACCGGCAAGCTGGTACCCGACGGCAGCGCATCGGCACTGATCCGGCGGGGCCCATCGAGCATCAATCTGTCGGCGGGGTTCAACAATTTCCTGAGTCACGAGGAAGGGACCGACAGGCTAACCGACTCCGCGACCGGTGACCTTCTGGAATTCCGGCGCAAGTTCAACAGCTACCACGACTTCAACCCCTATGTTTCGGGAAGCTGGGCACTGGAACATGCCAGTGACAAGGCGACCCGGGTCAACGCGCGCTATTCGCCGGGTCAATTCGACCTTTTCCAGCGCAATCGCGTCTCACCGGTCGACGGGCCCAGGCACGATGACAATCTCGTCCAGGACTATGACAATACGGTCTTTGAACTTGGTGGCGATATCACCCGTCCGCTTGCCGGCGGGACGATCAAGCTTGTCGGGCTCGCGACCCGGCGCAAGCGCGACAATTTCGACGCTTATGTTCAACGCAACGGGCTGATCAGCGAGGGCGCCGAGCAAAATGGCGGGTTCGAGCAGACCCAGAAGGCCCAGCGCAACGAGACTCTTGGGCGGCTGACCTGGACTCGGCAGAATGTCGCAGGGTTCTCGTTCGAAGCCGGCGGCGAAGCGGTGCTCAACACGCTCGACAATGCCACCAACCTCGTCGTCGTCGAAGAGGACGGCAGCAGGACCAGGATCGATCTTCCGATCGACAATGCGAAGGTCAAGGAGACCCGCGGCGAAGCCTTCGTCAACGTGGGCAAGCCGCTCAGCCCCGCCCTGCGCGTCGATGCCGGCATCACGTTCGAATATTCGCACCTGACGGTCAGCGGAGACGCGGAGGCAGACCGAACGCTGAAGTTCTGGAAGCCGAACCTGACCATCGATTGGAAACCGGGTGGAGGCTGGCACGGGCAATTTTCGGTCAAGCGCACCGTCGCCCAGCTCGATTTCTTCGACTTCATCAGCTTCGGCGATTTGTCGGCCCAGCGAATCAACGGAAGCAATGCCGATCTCGAGCCCCAGCGCGCCTGGGAGTTCCGCGCTACGGCTGACCACCCGCTGCTTGGCGACGGCCTGGTCAAGCTAGACCTTGGCTACAATCTCATCAGCAAGCTTCAGGACCGGATCCTGATCTTCGACGAGGATGACAATGCGTTCGACGCGCCGGGCAATATTGGAACCGGCAAGCAGGCCTTTGCCACGCTGACGGTCGATGCTCCCCTTGGGAAGCTGTGGAAGGGCCTGCGCGTCAAGTTCAACGGAACGATCCAAAGGACGCGCGTTGACGACCCGATCAGCGGGAAGCCGCGAAATTTCAGCGGCTTCTTCCCGAACTGGCAATGGAACCTCGACGTGCGGCGCGACAATGGAGCCTGGTCCTACGGGTTCAGCACCTTCGACCAGCGACACACCACATTCTTCCGGACAGACGATTTCGACACCAATTTCAACGGGGCACCGGGCTTCAACGCGTTCGTCGAACACCGGCCTGATGCGAAGACCTCGATCACGCTCGACGTCCAGCATGTTTTCGGCAAGCGCGACCGGGAGATCTTCATTCCGAACAGGCTGGTTCCGGTTCTGCAGTTCAACGAATTCCGCGAACGCGATCGGCATCTGGACTTCGGGTTGACGGTCAAGCGGACCTTCGGCGGCGGGGGTAATGCCGGGGTGGCGCCGGCCAATTAGCGTCGCTAAAGGGCGGCCCAACGAATTTCCTGATCCGGAGAATGACGTGGGCGAGCCCCAAATCCTGCCGTTCGACTGGGCCGATCCGTTCGACCTCGACCATCAGCTGACCGACGAAGAGCGGATGGTCCGCGATACCGCCCACGCCTATGCGCAGGAAAAGCTGCAGCCGCGCGTCACCGAGGCCTATCTCAACGAGAATTTCGACCGCGAGATTTTGCGCGAGATGGGCTCTCTCGGCCTGATCGGCGCGACCATTCCCGAGGAATTCGGCGGCGCCGGCCTCGGCTACGTCAGCTACGGCCTGATTGCGCGCGAGGTGGAGCGCGTCGACAGCGGCTATCGCTCGGCCATGTCGGTGCAGAGCTCGCTCGTGATGCACCCGATCAATGCCTACGGCACCGACGAGCAGCGCCGGAAATATCTTCCCGGCCTGGCCAAGGGCGAGCTGGTCGGCTGCTTCGGTCTGACCGAGCCCGATGCCGGCTCCGATCCCGGCGGAATGCGTACTCGTGCAGTGAAGACGGCCGACGGCTACCGGCTCAGCGGTTCCAAGATGTGGATCACCAATTCGCCGATCGCCGACGTCTTCGTCGTCTGGGCGAAGTCGGAGGCGCATGGCGGCGCGATCAAGGGTTTCGTCCTCGAAAAAGGCATGAAGGGGCTCAGCGCCCCCAAGATCAAGGAAAAGCTGTCGCTTCGCGCCTCGATCACCGGCGA
>CBFGLY010000217.1:0-2987 GCA_965649725.1 uncultured Sphingomonas sp. | reverse complement strand
GCCTATCATTACGTTCCGGGCAAGCCGTCCGAGCAAATCGCGCTTCCGCAAGAGCTGACCGATCGCGAAGCCCAGGCTCGCACCCAGCTCCTCGAACAACTCGCCGACCATGACGACGCGCTGCTCGAACAGCTGCTGATGGATGAGGTGCCCGAGCCCGGAACCATCTTCAGCGACTTGAAGCGCGAGACCGGCGACAATCTTGGCGTGTCGGTCCTGTTCGGCTCGGCCCACAATCGCTGGGGCATCGGCCGCTTGCTGAAGGCCCTGCGCCATGAAGCGCCTGGCCCGGAAGCGACGGCCAGCCGGCTGGGGGTTGAGGCCCCCGCCCTCTACGCGTTCAAGATATTCCACGGCGGCTCGGTCGGCCGCCTGGCACTCGCCCGGGCGCTTGGCGGGCCGGTTCACGAAAGCTCGGATTTCAGGAGCTCGCGCGGCGAATCCGGCCGGCTCGGCGCCCTGTTCACCATCCAGGGCGACAAGACCGCGAAGGTCGGCGAAGCGCAGAACGGGGACATTGTCGCGGTCGCCAAGGCCGACGGGGTCCATTCGGGCGATTGGCTGGGATCGGGCAAGCTTCCCCCACCGGTCGAGACCAGCCTTCCGTCGCGCAACTGCACGCTCGCGATCGAGCCTGCCGACCGAAAGGACGATGTTCGCCTGTCGGGCGCGCTGTCCCGGATCCTGGAGGAAGACCCGAGCCTCTCGCTCGAACAGGATGAGGCCAGCCATGAAATGCGGCTTCGCGGCGTCAACGACGAACATCTCAAGACGACGCTTGCCAAGCTGAGCCGCCGTTATGGCGTCGAGGTCAAGCATCACGCACCCTCGATCGGCTATCGCGAATCCATCCGGAAGCCGGTCACCATGAAAGGCCGCCACAAGAAGCAGAGCGGCGGTCATGGCCAGTTCGGCGACGTCATCATCGAAATCCGCCCGCTTGGACGCGGCGAGGGTTTCAATTTCGACGAGAAGATCCACGGCGGGGCCATCCCCAAGCAATGGATTCCAGCGGTCGAGCAAGGCGTCCGCGACGCGATGCTGAAGGGTCCGCTCGGCTTCACCGTGGTCGATGTCGCGGTAACGCTGGTCGACGGCAGCTATCACAGCGTCGATTCGAGCGAGCTTGCCTTCCGCCTGGCCGGAAGGGTCGCGATGCAGGAGGCGCTCGCACAGGCAGCGGCACACTTGCTCGAGCCAGTCCACAAGCTGGTGCTGGTGACTCCCGCCTCCTCCACCAGCCGAGTCTCTTCGGCGGTGGCGAGCCGCAGGGGCCAGATGCTCGGCATGGGGCCGCGCGACGGCTGGACCGGCTGGGACCGGATCGAAGCGCTGATCCCGGAAAGCGAGCTTGACGGACTGGAGGCCGAGCTTCGCTCGCTAAGCCAGGGCCTGGCGAGCTATGAGGCCGAGTTCGACCATCTGGCCGAGCTCAACGGTCACCTGGCCGACAAGGTGGTCCAGCAGCACGTCGCCGAGCCGGCCTAGGCCAGCCCCGCCACCGTCAGGATCGGCGCCCACTCGCCGAGGCCGTGCCGCGCCGCGAAGTCGGGCGGCACCGGCTCGCCCGAATGGATTCCGTGGCTGACATAGACGGCATCGATTCCGTAGCGTGCCGCACCGAGAATATCGGTCTGGAGGCCGTCGCCAATCGCCAGCATCGCCTCGAGCGGCGGATTGCCAGCCAGTAGCCGCGCATGGTCGTAAATCGGCCGATGAGGCTTGCCGTACCAGACGACCCGTCCGCCCAGCCCTTCGTAGATGTCGGCCAATGCGCCCGCACAGGCTTCCATCTGGCCCAGGTGGATCACCACCCGGTCGGGATTGAGGCAGTGCAAGGTGACGCCCCGGTCCGCCAATGCTTCCAGCCGGCCTCGATAATCGGCGGGGTCGTCGCTTCGTTCGTCGAGGCCCGTGCAGGCAAGGTCTGAAAATCCATCGGGAACGATCGTCACGCCGCGCTCAAGCAGATCGTCGCGATCCTCCGCGGTCCCCATGAACCCGACCGGCCTGCCAAGCTCGAGCAAGCCGGCGATGCCGGCCTCCCCGCTGCTGCTGACCGCCCGATAGAGATGCCGCGGCAGGCCCAGCCGGTCGAGATGTGCCTGGACCGTGCTCGCCGGGCGCGGGGCGTTGGTCAGGAGGATGACCGTTCGCCCTTCGGCCTTGAACCGCTCGAGCCGCTCGACGACGCCCGGAAAGAGCCGGCCGCCGTTGTGGACCACGCCCCAAATGTCGCAGATGATCGTCGTGTAGCGGCCGTCGAGCCGGTCGAGCTCGCTCACGCCGGTTGCGGGGCTGCCGCTTCCTCCGGCTCGCCCGCCGAGATGACCTGCGCCGCCACCAGGTCGCCGATGACGTTCAGGGTGGTCCGGCACATGTCGAGGAAGCGGTCGACGCCCAGTACCAGGGCGATCGCTTCCGGCTGGATTCCGACCATTGCCAGGATCAGCGCAACGACCGGCAGCGACCCGGCCGGAACTCCGGCAGTGCCGATTCCGCCGAGGATGCAGACCAGCATGACCATGATCTGCTGGCCGAGGCTAAGGTCGATGCCGAAGAATTGGGCGAGGAAGATGACCGTCACCCCTTCGAACATCGCCGTGCCATTCTGGTTGGCGGTGGCGCCGATCGTCAGCACGAAGCGCGATACCCGCCGCGGCAGATTCAGCTGCTCGTCAGCGACCCGAAGCGAGGTCGGCAGCGTTGCGTTGGAGGAAGCCGTGGAGAAGGCCATCAGGCTGGCCTCCTGCGTCTCGCGGAAGAAGGCGATCGGATTCTTCTTGCCGAGGATCGCCAGCAGCAGCGGAAAGACGATGAACATCTGGATCGCCAGCGCGAGGAGCACCACGCCGACATAGGCCGAAAGGCGAATGAGCAGGTCCCAGCCGAACAGCGCTGCCAGGTTGAACATGAAGCAGGCGACCGCGAGCGGCGCCAGCTTGATGACGATCAGGATCAGCCGCATCGTCACGTCGAACAGGCCT
>CBFGLY010000216.1:0-3001 GCA_965649725.1 uncultured Sphingomonas sp. | reverse complement strand
GCCTGCCACCATTGCGGCCATGTGATGCCCCCACCCAAATCCTGTCCGGAGTGCGGTGAGGAAGACAGCCTGGTCGCTTGCGGACCGGGCGTCGAGCGCATCGCCGACGAGGTGGCCGAGCTGTTCCCCGAAGCCCGGACCGCGGTCGTCACCTCCGACACCATCTGGTCCCCCGCGCGCGCCGCCGAGTTCGTCCGGGCGATGGAAGCCGGCGAGATCGACATCGTCGTCGGCACCCAGCTGGTGACCAAGGGATACCATTTCCCCAACCTGACGCTGGTCGGAGTGGTCGACGCCGACCTGGGACTTCAAGGCGGTGACCTGCGCGCGGCGGAACGCAGCTTCCAGCAGATCCAGCAGGTCGCCGGCCGCGCCGGTCGAGGCGACAAGCCCGGCCGCGTGCTGGTCCAGACGCATGACCCCGACGCGCCTGTTATCGCCGCGCTCGTCTCCGGCGACGCGCCTGGCTTCTACGCGGCCGAAACCGATGCCCGGCGAGAGGCCGCGATGCCTCCCTTCGGCCGCCTCGCCGCGATCGTCGTTTCGAGCGAGGACAAGGGTGAAGCCGAAACGGTCGCGCGCCGCATCGGCCACTCCGCGCCGTCGGTCGAGGGGATGGCGGTGTTCGGTCCAGCCCCCGCCCCGCTCGCCATGCTGCGCGGCCGTCACCGCCAGCGCTTGCTCGTTCACGCGGCCCGGAAGCTCGATGTCCAGGACGTGATCCGCGATTGGCTTGCCGGCGTGGAATGGAGCGCCAAGGTCCGGGTCGCGGTCGACGTCGATCCGTACAGCTTTCTTTGAGTTTTCAACGCGAACTTGATTGACGCTCGCCAATGTCTAACCTGTCCCTGCTCGGTTGGGGGTGGGACATGAGCTTGTTTCTACGACTGTTTCTGGCCGTTTCGATGACCGCGGCGGCCAGCTCCGCAAAGGCGGACTGGTACGAGGCCAGCAGCCGGCACTTCGTCATTTATTCCGAGATGAACCCGGAAAAGCTTCGGGCCTATGCGGACAAGCTCGAGCGGTTCGACAAGGCCGTGCGCCTGATACGCGAAGCTCCCGACCCGCCGGTCGGGCTGGGCAACCGGCTGACCATCTTCATGGTGAGGGACGTCGGCAGCGTGCGGCGGATCGCGCGCGCGAAGGACGATTTCCTCTATGGCTTCTACATCGGCCGATACAGCGGATCGATGGCGTTCACGCCGCGGCTCGCCGACAATGGCGAAGGCGGGCTGAAGGCGGATTCCGTCTTCTTCCACGAATATGCCCACCATTTGATGTTCCAGAACTTCGATTATCCCTACCCCAATTGGTATGTGGAGGGGTTTGCCGAGCTGATCGGATCGACCGACTTCGAAAAGGACGGCTCGGTCACCATCGGGCTTGCGCCCAAGCATCGCGCCTACGGCCTGTTCAGCAACATGGGCCTTTCGACCCGCGAAGTGCTGGAGAGCCAGCCCGAGAAAATGACCAGCATCGAGCGGGAGTCCATCTACGGCCGCGGCTGGCTGCTGACCCACTTCCTGACGTTCGAGCCGAGCCGGCGGGGCCAATTGTCGAAATATGTGAAGGACCTGGCGAAGGGGATGAGCCTGTCCAGCGCGGCCGCGGACGCATTCGGCGACCCGAAGACATTCGACCGGGACATCGATCGATATCTCTCCCGGCCAAGGCTGTTGGCCATCACGGTCGATGGAAAGCAGCTCACGCCCGGTCCGATCGAGGTCAAGCCGCTCAGCGAAGGCGCCGCGGCCGTGCTGCCCTGGCGGATGATGTCCAAGCGCGGCGTCGACGAGAAGACCGCCCGGACCGTGGTCGAGAAGGTCCGCGCCGTGGCCGCCCGCTATCCGTCCGACCTGCTGGTGCTTCGTTCCCTTGCGGAGGCCGAGTTCGACGTGGGCAATGCCGGCGCTGCGCTTGCTGCCGCCGATGCCGCGCTGCGGATCGATCCGAAATCCGTGGAAGCCTATGTCTATCGGGGCCGCGCGCTTGCGGCACTCGCCCAGAAGAAAGACCCTGCGGGCAGCTTCGAGAATGCGCGGATCGCCTATCTTGCGGCCAACAAGATCGACACCGAGGATCCCGAGCCCCTCTATCTTTTCTTCCGGTCGTTCGTGGAGGAGGGAAAGGAGCCTACGCCCAATGCGATTGCGGCGCTGCATTATGCTTCGGTCCTGGCCCCGCAGGACGAGGAGGTGCGATTTGCGTCGGCCTATGCCTTCCTGAAGGAAGATAAGGGACAGGAAGCGCGGATGGAGCTGCTGCCGATCGCCTTCGACCCGCACGGCGGCGAAAATGCCGACGTCGCCCGCAAGGTCATGGATCGCATCGACGCGAAGGATAATAAGGGGGCGCTGGCCGCGATGGAGAGCGAGCCGGGCAAGGCCGCTCCCTAAAGGTCCAGGCTCGCCTGCTCCTTCCAGCTGGCCCCTTCGGAGGCGAGCAGCTTGCGCTTGTTGGGAAGGCCTCCGCCATAGCCGCCGAGCGTCCCGTCGGACCGGATCACCCGGTGACAGGGCACCAGCACCGCGACGGGGTTCGAGCCGTTTGCCGTCCCCACCGCCCGCATTGCGCCCGGTTCGCCAATCGCTCGGGCGATATCGGCATAGCTGCGGGTTTCGCCCAGCGGAATCTTGCGCAACTCCTGCCAGACCTTCTCCTGGAAAGCCGTGCCGCGAACGTCGAGCGGAAGGTCATGGGCCGAAGGATGGTCGATTTGGGCCAGCGCCTGCTCGACCCACGGTGATATGGCACCATCGTCGGCACGAATATCGGCATTGGGAAAGCGCGCCCTAAGCGCACGCTCATCCTCGCCGAACGTCATCCGGCAAATGCCCTTGTCGGTCGCGGCGATCAGCATCGGCCCGAGAGCGCTCTGTGCGGTGACGTAGCGGATGGTCACTCCCCGTCCCCCGTCGCGCCAAGCCGATGGCGTCATGCCCATCCGCTCCTTGGCGTCGGCATAAAAGCGGCTCGGGGCCGAATAGCCGGCGTCATAGAT
>CBFGLY010000215.1:0-3008 GCA_965649725.1 uncultured Sphingomonas sp. | reverse complement strand
ATGACCCAGAAACCGATCAAGTCCCGCACGGCCATGACCGCGATTGCCGCCGTCATCGCCCTTTCATCAACCCCCGCCCTGGCGCAGGACGCGAGCGTCCCCGACCCGCTGGTCGATTCCACACCGGTTTCGACCACGCCGGACCCGCTGGCGCCCGAGACGACGTCGGCCACGAGCGAGAGCTCGCCGGCGGATTCGGCGAGCAGCGAGGAGGCGTCGCCGGAATCGGTGGCGGCCAAGCCGACCGCTCGGCGGGCGGAGACCCGCTCTTCGGCAACCAAGGTGGGCAGCAGCCCGAACCGGACTGCCGATCCGGCGCCATCGCAACCCGTGGCCGAAGCTTCCGTCCCCGAAGAGCCGGCGGCGGCCCCGCTCGCGGCGGCTCCGGTCGCTCCGATGGCGGAGCCCGCAGCTCCGCCCGCGAGCGAACCCGCCGATCTGCTTGCCGACGATAGCCTACCGATCGCCGGCGCTGCCGGACTTGGCCTTCTTGCGCTTGCCGGCGCGGGCCTGGCGATGCGCCGACGCAAGCGGCGGCTGGAAGACGAGGAGTTTGCGGACCGCCAATGGGCCCTCGATCATGGCGAGGCCGAAGCGCAACCGGCCGTCGCCGCACCCGTCGCGGCGACTGCCGCCTCGGAACCCGCCTTTGCCCGCGCCCCGGCTCCGGTCCACGATCCGGTGCCGGCGGACGTTCCCGTGACGGCGTTGCCCAAGGGCTTCGACCTTTCCCGCTTCGGCCGGCACGTCCAGGCGGCCTATCGCGGCCCGACGCCCGACAATCCTTCGCTGTCGCTCAAGAACCGGCTGCGCCGCGCGAGCTTCTTCGACCAACAGGAGCGGCGGGCGGCGGCGGAACGGCCCGCGGTGGAGCGTTCCCCGGCCCAGCCCGCCTGGGCGACGCGCAAGCCGAACGAGGCCGAATTCATGTTCCGACCGACTCGTCCGGCACCGGCGCGCAAGCCCGCGTTCCAGGGCTGACATTCGCGTTACAAGGTGAGACAAGGCGTCGCTGCCGGACCGGTGGCGGCGCCTTCGCCTTGTCGGAGCAGCGATGATCTCATCGGCGGACGATCCATTCGACCTGCAGCGATTCGTCGACGCTCAGTCCGGCGGCCTGTTCGAGACCGCGCTCGCCGAGCTTCGGGCGGGCCGCAAGCAGAGCCACTGGATGTGGTTCATCTTTCCGCAGCATCGCGACCTGGGCCGAAGCGCCACCGCCCTCCATTTCGGCCTCAGCGGCGTCAACGAGGCCCGCGCCTATTCCGATCATCCCCTCCTCGGCCCCCGCCTTCGGCTCTGCAGCGAGGCCATCCTCGCTCATCTGCAGGTCGGCCGGCCGTCGGATGCGATCCTTGGCGGCGTCGATTCGATGAAGCTTCGTTCCTCGATGACCATTTTCGCCGAGGCGGACCCCGGCGAGCCGCTCTATGCCGCGGCACTGGCGCAAGTCGCGCCCGACTAGCCTTCTCAGCGCTCCTCCGGCGGAACCTTGGACAGCTCCTTCGCGACGATGTGCTTCATCTCGCGCCGCTGGGCGGTCGCGGTCACCGCCGTCGTGGAGGCGTATAGCGACTTCAGGAAAGCAAAGTCCCACCAGGTTACGCTGGCCGGAGCCTCGGCCGGGCTCGCTCCAGGCTGGAACAGTTCCAGGATTGAGCTCGCCGGAAGGCGGCCCGTGCTGCCCGGATCGGTCGCCGCGAAGGTGCGCATCGCCGCATAGTCGGCCAGCTGCCGGGTGGTCACTCCGTCCAGGGCCGAAGCCTCGAACATGATCAGGCTGGCGACGAACTTGACCTTGGTCTGCTCGCTGATCCGGGAAATGCCCCCCACGCCCCGAACGATGCGCACGGGCTCCGCGTCGGGCGCCATCCGGGCCAGGGACAGCGGCATTCCGTCGGCGCCGATCCGGTCGAGGATCTGCCATGATACGGCCGGGCCGGGCACTTCCTTCAAAGCCCCGATCTGCCGCCGCGACAATCCCGTCAGAAGCGCTGGAAACTTCCGGTCGAGTCCGTCGATGACCTCCTTCTTGGTCCCGCCGACGAGCACGTAGAGGTTGGGGACGCACTTGGCCGGCGCAACTCTCATCCCGACCGCCCCGGCGACCTGCCGAAGCCGGTCGTGGATCAGCTTGGCTTCCCTGGCCGGCATTCCCAGCACGACCGGGCAGACGGGATCCTCGAACCGCCCGAGCTGTCCGCCCATCGGCGCCGGCGTCAGGTCGCGGACGAAATTGTCGATCGTCTTGGCCGGGTTGCGCTGCCCCTCAACGATGATCGTGCCGGAAGGCGGCTCGCCCGGCGCAGGCGGCTGCTGGGCGGGGGCCGTCTGGGCGGCAGTGAGAAGAAAGGCGAGCAATATCGACATGGCTACGCGTCTCCATCCTCATCCATTCATCTGCCTCATGCGGTTCGAACGACAGCATTTTTCGACGAGCGGCGCGGGACATCGCCGCTTTCCCCGTTCGCGAACGATAGGAGCGGCGCCGGCAATCCGCTAAGACGATGTCCGGCTGGCGCGGCATGCGCCCGGGAAGGAGACGAATGATGGCCAAGGGCCAGGTGAGGAAGAGCAAGGAAGCCCGCAAGCCCAAGAAGGAAAAGCCCAAGACGATCGCGGCCAATCCTTCGACCAAGGGCAAGTAGCGACGCGCCGAGCGCAGGGGAGAGATTGCGCAGCAATCGCGAGCCAGCGCGTAGAGCCGCGTCGCACCGGACGGCCTGCGCGTAGCGACAGGATCGACGGCGCGGATTCACTCCGCGCCGGCCAACAGGGGACCAAGAGGGGGATAGCCAATGTGGATTTCATTGCTCGCAATCGGCGCAGCGGCCGCGGCCCAACCGGAGCCGGCCTGCCACCCGCGCCAACTCGTCTCCGACTTCTACACCCAGGCGCTGGTCGACAAGCAGCCCGGGCCCGCGTTCGAACGCTATATGGCGCCGGATTTCGTCGAGCATAAGCCCGACATCGCTCCCGGCACGCGCGAGGCGGCGGCGGAATTCCTC
>CBFGLY010000214.1:0-3034 GCA_965649725.1 uncultured Sphingomonas sp. | reverse complement strand
GGCCAGATCCATGCGAAGATTTATGCCTTTTCCTCACCCGACATCGCCTGGGTCGGATCCTTCAATCCGTCAGGGGATGAGCCCGAGGATCCCGAGGTGATCGCGGAGATCGGCGACCAGGACCGGGGACATAATCTCCTGCTCGGAATTGAGCGCCCGCGATTGACCGCTGCCCTTCGGCGGTTCGTTGCCGGGTTGATCGACCCGCCGAAGCTCGGCCTATGGTGGCGATGGTCATCCTATTGGCGATTCAGAGATGGCGATACGCGCCTCTATTTCTATCCTCGCGTCACGACGCTGATCGTCGAGCCGACAATCATCCTGTTGCGCAAGTCCGGGCGCGTCCGGGCGGCGATCTCTCATCTGAAGAAGGGCCCACTGACCAGGGCGCTTGCAAGGGCCGCCTCGCACGGTGCCAGGATCGATCTTCTGGTCCATGACACGAAACGCCGGGTCAGCGACAAGGCCGTCTCAGTCCTTGAGGACGCCGGCGTCCAAGTTCGCCGCGTCGCGGATGCCAACGACCTGCCCATGCACGCCAAGTTCCTGCTCGTAGAGAGCGGCCGTTCGCAAACTGCCTGGCTGGGTAGCTATAATTTCAACGACAAGTCGCGCCTCAGCAACGTCGAGCTCCTCGTCCGATCCACCAACAAGGCCCTGTTCGATGCGCTGGCCGTTCGATTCGGCCAGATTTCGGCGATGGGCAAGGAACCCGCGCCTTGAAGCTGGCGAATCCCGGCGGCTTGGCCTAGGCAACGGCCATGCGCATCGCCCTTGCCGCCGACCATGCCGGATACGCCCTGAAAGACGAACTCGTCGCCTGGCTGCAGGAGACCGGGCATGATGTCACCGACCTCGGCACCAACGGGCCGGAAAGCGTCGATTATCCGCAGTTCGGCGCGAAATTGGCCGACGCGGTGGCCGGCGGCTCGGCAGACCGGGGGATCGCCGTCTGCGGCTCGGGCATCGGCATCTCGATCGCGATCAACCGCAACCCGGCCTGCCGCTGCGCCAGGGTCGACGATCCGCTGTCGGCGGCACTGGCCCGCGAGCATAACGACGCCAACGTCCTCGCAATGGGCGCGCGGCTGATCGGCGGGGACATGGCCAAGGCGTGCGTCAAGGCTTTCCTCGGCACCGAATTCGCCGGCGGCCGCCATCAACGGCGTGTCGACCAGCTCTCCACCCTCCTCCAGGAATCCGACTGATGGCCACCGCGCCCGAACTGACCGACGTGCAGCCCCTGGGCTTCTTCACCGAAAAGCTCGCCGATGCCGACCCCAAGGTCGCCGAGGCAATCAAGGCCGAGCTGACCCGCGAGCAGACGCAGATCGAGCTGATCGCATCGGAGAATATCGTCAGCCGTGCCGTGCTGGAGGCGCAAGGCTCGGTCCTGACCAACAAATATGCCGAAGGCTATCCGGGCCGCCGCTATTACCAGGGCTGCGAGCCATCCGACACGGTCGAAAGCCTGGCGATCGAGCGGGCCAAGCAGCTGTTCGGATGCGGCTTTGCCAATGTCCAGCCGCATAGCGGCGCCCAAGCCAATGGCGCCGTCATGCTGGCGCTGACCAAGCCCGGCGACACCATCATGGGGATGAGCCTCGATGCGGGCGGCCACCTGACCCACGGGGCCAAGCCGGCCATGTCGGGCAAATGGTTCAACGCAGTCCAATATGGTGTCCGGCCGGACGATCATCTGATCGACTTCGACCAGGTCGAAGCGCTGGCGAAGGAGCATCGGCCGACGCTGATCATCGCCGGCGGATCGGCCTATCCGCGTCACATCGACTTCGCCCGCTTCCGCGCAATCGCCGACGAGGTCGGGGCGATCTTCATGGTCGACATGGCCCATTTCGCCGGGCTGGTCGCGGCGGGCGAGCATCCGACGCCGTTCGGCCATGCCCATGTCGTCACCACCACGACGCACAAGACGCTTCGCGGGCCGCGTGGCGGCATGGTGCTGACCGACGACGAGGCCATCGCCAAGAAGATCAACTCGGCGGTTTTCCCGGGCTTGCAAGGTGGGCCGCTGATGCATGTCATCGCGGCAAAGGCGGTGGCGTTCGGCGAGGCGCTGGAGCCGGGCTTCAAGACCTACGCCAAGGCCGTCATCAAGAACGCCCAGACCCTCGCCAACCGCTTGAAGGAGCGCGGCGCGGACCTGGTCGCGGGCGGTACGGATACGCACCTGGCGCTCGTTGACTTGAGGCCCCTCGGCGTGACCGGCGCCGACGCCGACCAGAGCCTCGAGCATGCCGGCATCACCTGCAACAAGAACGGAGTCCCATTCGATCCGCTGCCGCCGATCAAGACCAGCGGAATCCGGGTCGGATCGCCCGCCGGCACGACGCGCGGCTTCGGCGAAGACGAGTTCCGGGAGATCGCGGACATGGTCGCCGATATCCTGGACGGCCTCCAGAAAAACGGCGTCGAGGGTAACGGCGAAGTCGAAAAAGCCGTCAACGTCCGCGTCCGCGACCTCTGCGCGCGTTTCCCAATTTATAGCTGATGCGCTGCCCCTTCTGCGCCCATGAAGACAGCCAGGTGAAGGACAGCCGCCCGTCCGAGGACGGGGCGGCGATCCGGCGGCGGCGGCAATGCGAAGGCTGTGGCGCGCGCTTCACGACGTTCGAGCGCGTGCATCTGAAGGACCTTGTCGTCGTCAAGAAAGACGGCAAGCGCGAACCGTTCGACCGGGCCAAGCTGGAACGGGCGATCGGTCACAGTTGCCGCAAGCGCGACATCGATCCGGCCAAGATCGACCAGCTGATCAGCGGGGTCCAGCGCCAGCTCGAGACCCGCGGGGACGAAGTCAGCACGGTGGCCATCGGCGAGGCGGTCATGGCCGGCCTCCGCGCTCTCGACCACGTCGCCTACATCCGCTTCGCAAGCATCTACAAGGACTTCAGCGAACCCGGCGACTTCGCCGAGATCGCCGAACGCGTCGAACGGGAGGTGCCGCCCGGCGACCAGGACAAGCTGCTGTGACGTTTTGGGCTTATGTCCTGAGATGTTCGGATGGCAGCTATTA
>CBFGLY010000213.1:0-3045 GCA_965649725.1 uncultured Sphingomonas sp. | reverse complement strand
GAAGGGTCGCTCTTCGGGGCGGCCCTTTTTCGTTGCGGAGCGCTAGGGGCGCAACGATTGGCCGCGCCTCGCGCCCGTCGAAACGAGGCAAGCCCCGCGATCGCGTTCGTTGAGTCGGTCACATCCTGAAAGGAAAATGATCGATGAAACGCATCCTGATCGCGGCCACGGCCGCAGCCGCCGTTGCGGTGCCGGCCCTCGCGCAGGGCGCCGGTGGCGTCATTCTCACCAACACCGAATTCGAAGGCGGCTTCACCAACCGCGGCCAATGCACCGCCGCGCTCGCCAAGGTCCGCAATATGCAGCGGGCCGACGCCTCGCTCCGCGGCGAAGCCTATCGCGACCTGTCGGCGTCGGCCTTCCAGAAGGAAAGCCTGCGTACCACTCGCTGCGAACGGATCGACGGCAAATATCGCGTCGTCTTCTACGTCGACGGCATCCCGAAGTAGCGGGATCAACCGATCGCAAGGGCCGTCCCCTCGGGGCGGCCCTTTTTCGTGGGGATTAGCCCTGGCTCCTGACGGCTTCGCCGGTCCAGGAGAAGGCCGACGAGGGAAAGGCGAGAAAGTCCCCGTCGTCGAACGGGCTCGGCGCGTTGAGCGCCTTCAAATGCTCGACATAAGTATCGACGAGCTTCAATCTCCGGTCCCGCGCGGCCGGGGTGACTGCGCGGGTCGCCGCTGCCATCTCCTCGCAGGCGCGCCGGCGGTAGTAACGGATATCGGATTCCACCAAAGCGGCCTCCCGCGCCGGGCTTTGCGTTTAATTATCGATTCGCGGCAGCACGTTAACATAAGTTATCCGTCGGTCGAGTCCGGGCCAAACGGGTCGGGCCGCGGCCTTATATTCTGACGGCTCCTGCCTATGTTGGTCGGACCGTCAGCTGGGAATTGAACCGTGGCACCCGAACGACAACAGGCTAAGGCCGAATTTCTGCGGATCATGAAGTGGATCGTGGGGATCGGAGTGGTGATGGCCGTCGGCGCGATCGCCTATCTGGCGCTGACCGGGGAGCTTTACCTGCACCTGGTGATAGCGACGCTTGGCGGGGTCTTCTTCTCGGTGCTCCTCGGCTGCGGCCTGTTCGCCTTGTCCTTCTTCAGCGACAAGAGCGGCTATGATCAGTCCGTCACCGACGCGACCAAGTCGGAGCGCGAGCAGCCCTAGTTAGGGTCATGCACTGAGCGCTGCGGCGGCGCGGAGGCCGCGGCGAATGCGCGCCATCACGCTCTCGTCGGCCTTGGTCGAGTGGATCATGTAGGACGGATAGGAAAATTCCGGGCTGTCGGGCACCAGCGCCAGCCGGCCCTCGTGGACCAGCGGCCGGACCATCCCCATCCGGAAATAGCCGGCGCCGCCGCCCGCCAGCACATAGTCAAGCGCCAGCGGGCCGTGGTCGACAGTGACGGTACCCGGCCCGGCCTCTGGGAAGGCGGCCTGGAAGCTGGTCTCGAACTCGTCACCCCAGTCGACATGGACCATGTCGGCCGGATCGATCGGGGCGTCGACGGGCGGTGTGCGGACCAGTACCAGCCTTTCCTCGAACAGCAGCTCGGCGACAATGCCGGGGCGCGGCGGCGGCGCGTAAAGGATGGCGACGTCGAGCCTACCTTCCTGCACCTGCTCCATCAGCCGGTCGGCGGTGTCGATATGGACGCTGACTGCGATGTCCGGGCAATGCTCGCGCATCCACAGCAGCCAGTGGCGCATCAGCGGGTTCCATTGGCTGAGCTCGACCCCGACGATCACCACCGTTTCGCGACCGGGAGCGAGGGCAACCGAACGGCGCGCGCGATCCCAGGTCTGGACCAGCGAAGTGGCGAAGCGGAAGAATTGCTCTCCCGCCGGGGTCAGCCGCGCGCCCGACTTGTTACGTACGAAGACCTGCCGGTCGAGCCGGTCCTCCAGCACCTTGATCCGGGCGCTGACCGCCGTCTGGGTCAGGTGGAGATTCTCCGCGGCGGCGACGAAGCTGCCGGTCTTCACGATTTCCAGGAAGGTCCGGGCAACGTTGATGTCCATGCGCGCCTTATATCAAGAATATTGCTCTAATAGCCATATTATATTCGTTTGCCTGCATTATTTCGGAGGCGCATTGTCTGTTCGAAGTCGCCGGAGTCGAGAGCCCCGCCCGGCGCAGCAGGAGCCGGACGATGTCCAGAGACGATTTTCATAACGGCCGCCGCTATTCGGCCGACCCGCCCGAAGGGTCGAAGGGGACGTTCGGCTGGCTGAAAGCGCTGGCGGCCCGGCTGTTCGGCAGGGCGGTCGAGCCGACCGACATCCCGCCGATCGCCCTGGACGACGATCATTCTCCCTATTCCCTGCTCGGCGCGTCCGGGCAGGACACCGAACCCTATCGGTCTGGAAGGCCCGTATTTCCAATGGCCGATTGGGCGACCCGTCCGCCGACACCGCTGCATGGCCGGCGGACGGGCCGATCCCGCCCAGGCGCGAGCGGCCTTCACGACCAGGAGCGGTGACGCGGGACGATGCTGGCCATCACGGAACAACAGGTCGCGGCGGAGGAGAAGGTCGAGGTTCCGTCGCCGCCGGAGCCGGGCCCGTTCCAGGACATCCCGAAGCAGATCTGGGTTGTGTTCCTGTCGGCCTGGGGCCTGTTGTTCGGAATGTTCGTCATCTTCTTCACGGTTGACGCGCAGGCCAGCTTCGTGGTGACGATCGCGGCGCTGTTCGTGCTGATGGCGTTCGGCCTGCCAAGCACGATGGCCGCGCAAGGCCATTGCAAAGCCTATCGCTGCCCCAGGCTGGTCCAGACCCACACCGGGCCGCTCAGCATCGGCGCGGCCGGCGTGCAGATCGCGGCCGTTCCGATTTGCGCGATCGTCGGCCTGACCGCCTTCATCGCCTTCGCCAGATAGGCCGCTTTAACCGCTCCATCTGCTTGACTTTCCGGCCATCTTCGGCTTGAGGAGCGCCAACGAGCGGGAGCGGGGGCTTCCGCTCTTCATATTTGGTCCCCGCCTCCGCGAGGACAGGGGTCTTGGCGCTGCCCCGAATTTCAGCGCCTGGCCGGAGCTACCT
>CBFGLY010000212.1:0-3051 GCA_965649725.1 uncultured Sphingomonas sp. | reverse complement strand
TCGATGATCGACGGGCGCACCGTGATGGAGGTCGATCCTAACGGCCGCTCCGCCCGCGAAGTGACCGAGCTTTGGGATTATATTTCCGATCGCCTCGAAAAGAATTTCCGCCGCACCGTGTTTGCCGCGCCGAACCAGGCTCCCGGCATTGGTGCCGCAGCGGCGCCGCGTCCCGTCGGTGGCTTCGGCCGCCGCGTGGTCGGCCAGTAAGGGGTGGCAGCGATGGGTGAACCCAAGGCATTTGCGTCGCTCTCCTCGGGCTTGTTGGCCCGAAAGGGTGCCGCCCGTCCCGCAATGCGGCCGCAGGGCTTCGGCCAGGTCGGCGCCAACATGGACGACCTCGGCTGGAACGACATGGGCTTCGAAGCGCCCAAGCCGGCACTGGCGCCCGTCCGCGACGAAAATCACGACGCGTTCGGCGAAGAGCTTCCGGACCAGCCGCTGCGCAACCCGATCGCCGCGCTGACGCCGATCGCTTCGCCGGTCCACGACCAGCAGGCCGAGATCGCCGAGCGCTTCGCCGCTCACGACGAGGACGGCGAGGACGAGGACGGCGAATATATCGACGAGACCGCCGAGCTTTGCGATCTCGACACCGACAATGAAGTCGCCGCGGCCGTCGCGAACATCGAAGCCGAGGTTAAGGCAGAGGCCAAAGCCGACGCCGATGTCGAGGTTCAGCCCGCGCCGGTCGTGGTCATGCCTGTCCGCGAGCCCGCGCCGGTCCGGCCGCGCCGTCCGCGCGCTGCCAATGGAAGCAAGGGCAAGGCGGCTTTCACGCTGCGTCTGGATCCGTCGCGCCACCTGAAGCTGCGGCTGGCTTGCGCCATCGACGGCCGCTCTGCCCAGCAGTTGGTGACCGATGCGCTCGACCGGCTGCTCAACGAAATGCCCGAGCTCGACTCGATGGCGGAGCGCGCGCCGGCGAAGAAGCGCGCCGAGGGCTGAACGAACAAAGGGGAAGTATGATGACCAAGCCGAACCGTCTCGGAGCCGCGCTCACCGCCGTTTCGCTCGTCGCGATCGTCACGGCCTGTGCCGGACCGGGCTCGAGGCCGCGGAGCGCCTCGATCTTCGGCAGCAAGGTCGACACTTCCAACATCGCGCTTGCGACCCGGGCCCAGGCGGCGCTGGCGACCAACGAGCTGCAGACGGCGATCACGCTCGCCGAGCGGGCGGTCGACAACAGCCCCCGCGATGCCGGTTTCCGCGCGTTGCTCGGCAATTGCTACCTCGCCGCCGGCCGCTATGCCTCTGCCGAAGACGCGTATCGGGATTCCCTCAGCCTCGTGGGCAATCAGCCGCAGGTCGTGCTCAAGCTCGCCCTGATGCAGATTTCGCAGGGCAAGAATGACGATGCGAAAGCCCTTCTGGCCGCCGCCCAGTCGATCCTCGATCCGGCCGACACCGGGCTTGCGCTTGCCCTGGCCGGCGATCCTCAATCCGCCATCGCCGTTCTCGAACCGGCCGCTCGCGCGGTCGGCGCGGACTCCCGGGTCCGTCAGAACCTGGCCCTGGCCTATGCCTTCGCCGGCGACTGGGCCCAGGCCCGGGTCGTGGCGTCGCAGGACGTTCCGGGCGACCAGCTCGACGGGCGCATCCAGCAGTGGATGGCGCTCGCAAAGCCGGCCCGCGCATCGGACCAGGTTGCTGCATTCATCGGCATCCAGCCGGTTGCCGGCGACCCGGGCCAGCCGCTTCGTCTTGCGCTGAACCAGGACGACGCGGTCCGCCAGGCGGCTGCCACGCCAGTCGAAACGCCCCAAGCGCCCGCTCCCGAACTGACGTCGGTCGCGACCGTGGAACTCCCTGCTCCTCAGGAACCGGTGGCGGTCGCAGCGGTCGAGCCGATGCCCGAGCCGACGCCCGCCCCGGCAGCGATCGAGGCTGCTCCCGCGCTGGCCGCAGCCACGCCGGAGCCTGCTCCGGTCCAGCTCGCCGAAGCGCCGGTTTCGGCGATCCGCGAAGCTCGCCCCGCGCTGTCGCCTGCCGCCGTCCGACTGTCCGAGCCGGTCGCCAAGCTTCGCCGCGCCGCCTCGCCGAAGCCGAATGCCGGCACGAGCCGCGCGGTCGTCCAGCTGGGCGCTTTCTCTTCCCGCGACCGGATCGCGCTGGCTTGGGAACGGGCGAGCAGCAAATATTCCGTGCTTCGCGGCTACACGCCGGTCAGCGCCCGCTTCGACAGCGGCAAGGGCACCGTCTATCGCCTGTCGGTGAAGGGCTTCGACAGCGACCGCGACGCGCGGCTGTTGTGCGAATCGCTGAAGCGTTCGGGCCGGGCCTGCTTCGTCCGCGCTTCGTTCGGCGACGCGCCGGTCCAGTTCGCCTCGCGCTGATCCCGCTTTCGCGGGGCCTAGACCCTCCGGTTCGCGGTCAGCAGGTCCAGGCAGGCCATTCGCACGGCCACGCCCATTTCGACCTGGCGAACGATCAGCGATCGGCTGGCGTGGTCGGCTAGCGACCCTTCAATCTCGACGCCTCGATTGATCGGGCCGGGATGCATGACCACGGCTTCGGACGCCGCCGTGGCGAAGCGCTGCTCCGTGAGGCCGTAGCGGGCCAGGAATTCCCCGGGTCCGTCGCCCAGATCCTCCTCGAGCCGTTCGCGCTGGATTCGAAGCATCATGACGACATCGGCGTCTTCGACGGCTTCGTCGATCGACGTGCCGCCGATCCCGTCGGGCACGAGCGAGGGCGGGCCGGCGAAGCGAAGTTCCGCACCGAGCCGCTTCAGCAGCTTGGCGTTCGAGCGGGCGACCCGGCTGTGCTTGAGGTCACCGCAAATCGCGACCTTCAGCCCTTCGACCCTCCCGAAATGCTGGCGGATCGTGGCCGCGTCGAGCAGCGCCTGGGTCGGATGCTCGCCGGTGCCATCGCCGGCGTTGATTACGGGACAGTCCATGACCGCTGCTACCCCAGACGGGGCGCCGCTGGTGCCATGACGGATGACCAGCGCGTCGGGCCGCATGGCGTTGAGCGTCCGCGCGGTGTCTTCCAGCGTCTCGCCCTTCTTGATCGAGCTATGCTCGACCTGCATCGTCACGACCTGCG
>CBFGLY010000211.1:0-3056 GCA_965649725.1 uncultured Sphingomonas sp. | reverse complement strand
TGCTCGACAGCGGCGGCCAGGTCGCGCGCTTCAACAAGCGCTTCGGCGGCCTCACCCTCGGGAAAAAGTAATCGCATGACCGGGAATCCCGGACGCGATCCGGGATATTCGGCATTTCTTCAGGCGCCGGTCGTCGAGACCGAGCGCCTGTTGCTGCGTCCATGGCGCAAGGATGATTTCCGCCCCTATCACGAGATTATGAAGCACCCGGACGTGCATCGCCACTTCGGTCCCGAGCCGATGGGCGAGGAAGAATGCTGGCGACGGCTGCTGGGCGCGGTGGGCGGGTGGCCGCTCAACGGCTTCGGCACTTGGGCGGTCGAGCGAAAGAGCGATCGCAAGCTGGTCGGCAATGCCGGACTGTTCACCGCCTGGCGCGACCTTGAACCCGAATTCGGAGAAGAGCCTGAGATGGGCTGGATCTTCGCCCAGGAGGTTCATGGGCAGGGCATGGCAAGCGAGGCCTGCCGCGCCGTTCTCGATTGGGCGGAGACAAGTCTTCAGCCCACATCCATCTGGGCGATCATTGCGCCGGCCAACGAGCCGTCGATGAAGCTTGCGGAGCGGCTCGGATTCGAGAAGGTCGGCGATACGCTTTACCATGACGATCCGACGGTCGTGCTTCGCCGTCCGGCCTGGAACTAGCCTACCAGCCGCCTCCGCCCCCGCCACCTCCACCGCCGCCTGACGAGCCCCCGCCGCCCGAGCCGGAGCTGGGACTGCTCGAGGCGGTGCCGATGCTGCTGGCAAGCGAATCGCCGATCGAGCTGGTAAAGCCGCCGACATCGCTCCACGGGCTGGAGCCGCCGCTGTACCAGCCGAAGGTCGAACCTTGGGCCGCGGGAGAAGCCATCGCTGCTGCGATCTGGGACTGGAAGCGGTCGGCCCAGCGGGTCTCCACGTCCAGCGCAATGGCATAGGGCAAATATTTTTCGAACAAAGTGAGCGTTTCTTCGGGCGGCTGCATCCGGTCGAACCGCTCGGCTTCGGTGACCGAGAGATAATGTTTGAAGCCTTCGATCCGGTCCATCATCGCCCGGCCTTCCCGGGTCGGGGCGCCAAGCAGGAAAAAGCCGATCATGACGACGGGCACGGCCAGCACCAGCAAGGCCAAAGGTGCCTTGCTGCTCAGCTGGAATGCGGTGACCGGCCCGACGCCGTCGACCATCATCCCGATGAGAACGATCGCAAGCAGCAAACCGGCAGCGAGCAGCACGAGGCGAGCGCAGCCCATCATGCTGGGCCCGAGGTTTGGCTGATAATAGCGCTCCCCGAATTCGCTCTTCAGCGCTTCCTCGGCATCGTCGCGAGCCGACGAGAAGAGGGAATGGTTTTTCTGCTCCAGCTCGACCGTGTCGCTGGCGATGAACAGGCCATGGAACAGGCGAGCTTCATCCTTATGCAGCCCCGCAGTGTCGTCGTTGAGCTTGTCGATGCGCTTCTTGTCGCTGGTGAAGAAACCGCCATCCTCCTCCACCAGGCGCACCTTGCCCTTCACGCCCAGCGCAACCAGCGCGGCAGCCACTGTCCGGTTATCGAAGTTGCGCTTCAGGATGTAGCGAAGCGCCGCGGGCGAGAGATCGTCCGGCGGCGAGAAGAGCGGCACGATCGTGCCCTTGCGCGGATCGCGCCCGATGCGCAGCCATGTGCGGGCATAATAAGCGAAGAGCCATACCAGGCCGCCGGCCGCGAGCAGCCAGGGAAGCCACTCGCCGATCAGCGCGAGGGCGCGGCTGCGGCTGGAGGGCGCATCGACGACCCCCTTCGGCCATCCGACAGCGACGGTCATCCCTTCTCGCGGAGCAAGCGGCGCGGACGTTGCGAAGCTGATCGAATTGGGCATCTCGCTCGTCACCCTCGCGGTGCTTCCGGTCGCTCCGGCGGGACCGGTGTAGCTGGCCCTGCGGACGAACGGAGCCGGGGAGGGGAGGGTGATTGTCGCCTCAGCCCGGTCGATGGGAAAGTCCCAGCCGTTCCCCGTCGCGTTCCAGTAGAGCTCGTCGAAGTCGTCGAAATGGCCAATCTGGCGGGTCGTTCGAAAGTGGATGACGTAGCGGTGGGCTCCGGGAACGACATCGTTGTCGGCCGATCCGATGCGCACCCGGACGCCGCCCCTTATGCCTTGGACGGCGAAGGGCTCCGTCACGCCGTCGCGGCTGACATCGAGGACCTTGAAGCCGACATGGTTGCCTGGCTGTCCCATGACCCGACGCGTGGTCGGGAAGTCGCGGTAGATGCCGTGACGAATGGCAACGCCCTCGGCATCGACCTCGATGGTCTCGGTCACGTCGAGCGTTCCGTCCTGTTCGATCCGGACGTCGCTTGAATAGCGGGTGATCCGCTCCTCCGCCTGCGCCGCGGCGGGCAGGGCGGCCGCGATCAGTGCCGCTAATGCGAACCTCAGCATCTAGGCAGGCTTGAAATCGACCTTGGGCGCCGTCTGGATCGAGGCGTCGGCATCTTCATAATAGGGCTCCTCGCGGAACCCCATCGGGCCGGCAAAGACCATGTCGGGGAAGGAGACGACGCGGGTGTTCAGGTCGCGGGCGGTGGCGTTGTAATAGCGGCGCGCCGACTGGAGTTCGGTTTCCAGGCTGCTGAGCTCGCCCTGAAGCTCGCGGAAGTTGGCGTCGGCTTTCAGGTCGGGATAGGCCTCCGCGACGGCGAACAGCCGGCCGAGCATTGCGGTCATCGCCGCGTCGGCCTGGGCGGTGGCGGCAACGGTCCCGGCATTGTTGGCAGCCGTGCGCTGCGCGGTGACGGCATCGAGAGTTTCGCGTTCGTGAGAGGCGTAGCCCTGCACGGTGCTGACCAGGTTGGGCACCAGGTCGGCGCGGCGGCGGAGCTGGACGGTGATCCCGCTGAATGCTTCCCGGACCAGCGCGCGCAAGCGAACCAGGCGATTATAGACGGCGACGCCATAGACGAGCGCCAGGACGATGACGCCAAGGATGATCCAGGTCAGCATGATGATGTTCCCCCGTTACGGCGAGGAAACATAAACGCGGATTGGCGGCCTAGAAAGCGGAAATCCCGGTGATCGCCCGGCCCATGAT
>CBFGLY010000210.1:0-3058 GCA_965649725.1 uncultured Sphingomonas sp. | reverse complement strand
CTGTTGGGATCGACCGTGAAGCTGATTTCGCTTCGCCCGGCCGCAGGCAGTTCCAGCCGCGAGACGAACAAGCCGTTGACCGGGGCGGACGCGTAAAGCGCTTCCAGAGCACGAAGATGAGCGTCCTCGCCGGTCGGCCCGGCTTCAGGCTGCATCGCGTTCCTCGACCCCCATCAGCACCGCGGCAAGCGCGTCGCGGCTGCGCGCTCCGCGAATCTTCTCGACCGTCGCGCCGTGGCGAACCAGCCTGCTGACAGCGGCCAGCGCCTTCAAATGTTCGGCGCCGGCATCCGGCGGAGACAGCAGCAGGAACACCAGGTCGACCGGGGACCCGTCGATCGCCTTGTAATCGATCGGCGAGGTGAGGCGGGCGACGAGCGCATAAACACGGTCCAGCCCAGCGAGCTTGCCGTGGGGAATGGCGATTCCGCCACCGAAGCCGGTCGAGCCGAGCCGCTCCCGCTCGGCAATGGCGTCGGCGATCAAGGAGGGATCTAGCGAGAGCCGAGCCGCCGCGATCTGCGACAGCTGGTTCAGCAACTGGCGTTTGTTGCCGGCGGCGAGGTCGACCCGGATCGCTTCAAAATCGAGAAACTGGGAAAGCTGCATGGATATCGTTCCGAAAACAGGCGAGGACGCGCGGACGTGAATTTGGGCGGCCGTTAGCCGACCTGCCCGCCTCTTGTCACTTGGACGAAGGTTCGACCCAGCCGATGGTTCCGTCGTCCCGGCGATAGACCATGTTATATTCGCCGCTCTTGGGATTGCGGAACATCAGCGCATTGGTGTTGCGAAGATCGAGCATCATCACCGCGTCCGACACGCTCGCCTCGGGAATGTCGACCTTGGTTTCGGCGACGATCGCCGGCGAGGGAGAGATCGGCTGCTCCTCGTCGGCCGGCATCGCGAACACCGTATAGGCGGCGGTTTCGGCGATCTCAGCTCCATCGCTCTCGCCGCGGCGCTCGCGCAACCGGTCCATGTACCGTCGCAACTGCCGCTCGATCTTGTCGGCAGCGCCGTCGAAGGCGACGTGCGCGTCGTTGGCACGGTTCGACGATTTCAGGACCACGCCCTGGTTCACGGGCGCGACGATATCGCACGTGAAATCCTCATAAGGTCCCCGACCGAAAGTGACGTTGGCCGCGACCGCGCGGGAAAAATAGCGGTCGGCCATCAATGACAGCCGATCGGAAACATGGGAGCGGAGCGCCTCGCCGGTGTCGACCTGGTGACCCGCGACCCTGATGTCCATCTTGGCTCTCCTTCTTCAAATCCCGGCGGCTGCTTTGACGCCGACGCGTCAGGCGGCGCCGCGTTCCGAAGTGGGGGCGAAAAACCGCTCCCACAAGGGATTGGCGATCTTCGCCAGGAAGGCACGATGCCGCGCGACTTCCGCAGCGCTTGCCTGGTGCGGTCGAGGCGGACGGATAGCGCGGGCCGCTTCCGGAACCGCTGCAACAGCAGCTTCGACGGGCGGCGTATCGGCGACCAGTCCAAGCCGGATCTGCCTTCCGCCCGTGAGCTCGACATAGACCTGCGCCAACAATTGGGCGTCGAGCAGGGCGCCGTGCTTGACCCGTCCCGACCGGTCCACCCCATAGCGCGTGCAAAGCGCGTCGAGGCTATGCTTGGCGCCGGGGTGGCGGCTTCGGGCCATGACCAGCGTGTCGACCATTCGACTCATGCAGACGTGGGGCCGGCCGCACCGCTCCAGCTCATGATTGAGGAAACCGAAATCGAAGCTGGCGTTATGCGCGACGAGCGGCGCGTCGGCGATGAACTCGAGCAATTCCTCGACCTTGTCCGCGAACCGCGGCTTGTCGGAAAGGAAGATATCGCTCAGGCCGTGAACGGCCTCCGCTTCGCTCGGCATCGTCCGGTCGGGATTGAAATAGCAGTGAAAATGGCGGCCCGTCTCGACCCGCCCAATCATTTCGATACAGCCGATTTCGACCATGCGGTCGCCACCCGCGGGGGAGAGGCCCGTGGTCTCCGTGTCGAAAATAATTTCACGCATGGGCTGATTAAACACCCGTCGGAAGGCCGAGACAAGACAGGATCGAACGAACCTGGGCGCGGGTTTCGTCCAGGCTGCCGGATGTATCGACGATGAAGTCGGCGCGCTCCCTTTTTTGCGAGTCCGGCATTTGCCGGGCCAGGATGCGGTCCAGCTTTTCTTCGGTCATTCCCGGCCGTGAAAGCACCCGTTGCCGCTGCATCTCGCCAGGAGCCGATACGACAATGACCTTGTCGAACGTTACCTCGCCACCGGTTTCGAACAGGAGCGGGATGTCGAACATCAGCGCCGGCGCATCGCCATTTTCGACGATGAACCGCGTGCGCTCATGATGTACCGCCGGGTGGACGATGGCCTCGAGTGCGGCCAGCTCGTCGGGGTCACCGAAGACTGCCGACGACAGCGCTTCGCGGTCGACCGCCCCGTCCCTGGTCGTTCCCGGAAAGCGCGCTTCGATTGGCGGGACCAGCCGGCCGCCTGGACCCTGCAGCCGGCGCACCGCGGCATCGGCGTCGAAGGTCGGGATGCCGGCGTCGGCGAACATCGCCGCGACCGTCGACTTGCCCATGCCGATCGATCCGGTAAGCGCGAGCGTCATCATTGCCTGAGCTTCTGCCAGAGGATGTCGTCGCGGTCACGCGGCGGTTCCACGCCGAACAAGATCCGAAAGCTCGCGGCTGCCTGTTCGACCAGCATTTCGAGACCGGTCGCGACCGATAATCCGCGTTCGCGCGCCGCAGTCAGCAACGGAGTCTCCGCAGGATCGGTCACCATGTCGAATACCCAGCCGTCGGCTGGCATTCGTTCGAGATTGCAATTGAGACAATCGCGGCCGGCCATTCCCAGCGGCGTCGCGTTGATCAGCCCGTCGCTGACGATCGGCTCCGTCAGGGGCACTGGGCTGACCTCCAGATCGAATTCGACGGCGAGCTTCAAAGCTTCGGACATGTCCCGCGCCTGGATTCGGACCGCCGAAATTCCGCGCATCCTCAAAGCGACCAGCGCGGCTCGTGCCGCTCCGCCATTGCCGAGCAGGGT
>CBFGLY010000209.1:0-3076 GCA_965649725.1 uncultured Sphingomonas sp. | reverse complement strand
GCGAAGCGCTGCGTCGTGTCGCGGATCGTCTCGGCCATTTCGCCAAGGTCGAAATCGAGGCCGGGCATGTCGGTCATTTGAGGCTGCTCCCTTTGAGTGGCGCCTAGCACCGGCACGGAGTCTTGGACAAGGCGCGGGGCATCCCCACATTTCCGTTCGTCCTGAGCTCGCCGAAGGACTGTCCTTGCCTTTGGACGCAAGAAAAGTGCAGGGCTTCGACAAGCTCAGCCCAAACGGATTCTAAAATGACCATTTCATCAGACCCCATCGTCATCCTGTCCTACGCCCGCACGCCAATGGGCGGCTTCCAGGGCGTGTTGAGCGGCGCATCCGCGACGCAGCTCGGAGCGACGGCGGTGAAAGCGGCGATCGAGCGCGCCGGAGTCAGCGGCGAGGATGTCGAGAAAATCTATTTCGGCTGCGTGCTCCCTGCCGGGCTCGGCCAGGCGCCGGCGCGGCAGGCGGCGCTGGGCGCGGGCCTGCCCCGTTCGGTCGAGGCGACCACCGTCAACAAGATGTGCGGATCGGGGATGCAGGCGGCGATCATGGCGGCCGACACGCTGGCGGCCGGGAGCGCCGACCTCATCGTGGCTGGCGGAATGGAGTCGATGACCAACGCTCCCTACCTCAGCCACAAGCATCGCGGCGGCGCGCGGATCGGCCATGACGTGCTGAAGGACCATATGTTCCTCGACGGCCTGGAGGACGCCTATGAGCCGGGCCGCCTGATGGGCAGCTTCGCCGAGGAAGCGAGCCGCGACTATCAGTTCAGCCGGGAGGCGCAGGACGATTACGCCATCGAAAGCCTCCGCCGCGCCAACGCCGCCATCCAGTCCGGCGCGTTCGAGCGCGAGATCGTGCCGGTGACGATCGCCGGCCGCAAGGGCGACGAAATCGTCTCGACCGACGAGCAGCCCGGCAAGGCCAACCCGGACAAGATCCCGACGCTGAAACCCGCCTTCGCCAAGGACGGCACCATCACCGCCGCCAACGCAAGCTCGATCAGCGACGGGGCTGCGGCGCTGGTGATGACGCGGCAGTCGGTCGCGGACAAGCTCGGCGTGAAACCGGTGGCTCGCGTTGTCGCCCATGCCGCCCATGCCCATGACCCTGCCAAGTTCACCACCGCTCCCGTCCCCGCGCTCCAGAAGGCGATGGAGAAGGCCGGCTGGACCAAGGACGATGTCGACCTGTTCGAGGTCAACGAGGCGTTCGCTTGCGTCGCGATGATCGCGATGCACGACCTCGGCATTCCGCACGACAAGATCAACGTCAACGGCGGCGCGACGGCGCTGGGCCACCCGATCGGCGCGAGCGGCGCGCGCATCCTCGCGACGCTGATCGCGGCGCTCCAGAACCGCGGCGGGAAGCGCGGCCTGGCCTCGCTCTGCATCGGCGGCGGGGAAGCCACGGCGATGGCGGTCGAGTTGGTCGATTAGCGAGAATTTAATCCGCTTCCGAAACGTGCTACGCGACTCCCCTCTGACGATCAGGGGAGAGACTTCATGCGGATCGTGATGACATCGCTGGCCGTGCTGGCCCTTGTCGCGTGCAACAACAACACCGCCGACACGACGACCGAAAACGTCGCCGAAGAAAATATGATGGTGGACGACAATGCGATGGACGCCAACGCGATGGTTACGCCGGCGGCCTTCCAGCTCAATGAAACGACCTGGGAATTCACGATGGACGGGAAGGCCCAGACCGAGTCCATCGATGCCGGCGGCAACTACGTGGCCTGGTCGGGCGACGAGCATGTCGACCATGGGACAGCGGTGATGAAGGACGGCAAGGCCTGCTTCACCTCGGCGATGGACAAGGAAGGCGAGCTTTGCTGGACCGCCCAGCCGACCGAGATTGGCCAGTCGATGGAAACCACCAGCGACAAGGGTGACAAGCTCACGGTGAAGCGCGTCGCCTATATGCCCGTTCCCGATAAAGTGAAGCCGTAACGGGCGTCACCCGAAGGAGGCGATGATCGGGCAGGGTCCGTCCCTGCCCTCGCCGCATTCCCGCGCAAGTTTCGCAAGCGACGAGCGGGCTTCCTTGAGCTCGGCGATCCTTTCGTCGAGCGCGGCGATGCGCGCCTTTGCAAGCTGGCGGGCGCGTGCCCGATCCTCACCGGCGTCGAGCGCGATCAGCTCTGCGATCTCAGCCAGGGTAAAGCCGGCCGACTGGGCGCGCTTGATGAAGCGCAGCCGCTCCACGTCCGACCCGTCGTAGCGCCGGATTCCGCCGGCCCTCGCTGGAACCGCGAGCAATCCCCTGCGCTGATAGAAGCGGACGGTTTCGACGCCGACTCCCGCAGCGCCGGCAAGCGAGCCGATCGTCAGATTCGCCATGCTTGACTCCGTACCATGGTACGGCTGCTATACGCCCTTCCAACCCATCAGGGAAGGAGTTCGGATATGACCAAAATGGACAAGGTTCAGACTGACTTGGGGAAGAAGGCCGTGCTGTATCGCATGGTCATGCCAGGCCACACCTGTCCGTGGGGCCTGAAGGCACTGCACCTGCTCAAGTCCCGGGGATATCAGGTCGAGGACCATCATTTGAAGACGCGCGAGGAAACCGACGCCTTCATGGCCAAACATGGGGTCAAGACCACGCCCCAGGTCTTCATCAATGGGCAGCGCGTCGGGGGTTACGATGATTTGCGGGCAAGCTTCGGACGGCCGGTCCGAAAGGCCGGCGAGACCAGCTATGTGCCAGTGGTCGCGCTGTTCGCGATGACCGCCCTGGCAGCGCTGGCAGCCAGCCTTGCCGCGTTCGGCAACCCGTTCACCGTCAAGGCGGCGGAATGGTTCATCGCCTTTTCGATGATCATGCTGGCGATGCTGAAGCTGCAGGATGTCGAGAAATTCTCGGCCATGTTCCTCAATTACGACCTGCTGTCGAAACGCTGGGTTCCTTACGCCAGCCTCTATCCGTTTCTTGAAGGCGGAGCCGGGGTGTTGATGGCGGCGGGTGCTCTCAACTGGCTGTCGGTGCCGGTCGCGCTGTTCATCGGCGCGGAGGGCGCGCTGAGCGTGTTCAAGGCCGTCTATATCGACAAGCGTGAACTCAAATGCGC
>CBFGLY010000208.1:0-3107 GCA_965649725.1 uncultured Sphingomonas sp. | reverse complement strand
ATCCTGGTCGCTGGTGCGGCCCTGGCGGTTTCGGCTTGCAGCAGCAACGAAGCCGCTGAAAACACCATGAACGTCGACGAGACCCTCACCACCGAGAACGTCGTCGCCAATGACACCACCGCCATCGACGCGACCAGCAACATGGACGCCAACATGACGATGGACGCGAACATGACCGACACCAACATGTCGGACACCAACACGACCGACACCAACGCGATGTAATTCGCTTGGACGGACCGCCGCGCGCGGTCCGTTCGGTTGAGAAGAGGGCCGCCGGTCACTCCGGCGGCCCTTTTTTATTTGAGACCCACCACCTTGTGAGCCTGCAGCGTCAGCCGCCAGGTCGGCCGCTCCATCGCCAGGCCGATCGCCGCGTCCATGGCCGCCTGCCCGTCGGCGCAATCCATCGGCTGCACCAGGAAATGGCGGAAGTCCCAGCCTTCCAGGTCGGCGGGATCGATTCCTGTCTGCGGCCAGACCAGCTTCAGCTCGTCGCCCGACCGCTGGACGATGTCGGTCCCCGCCTTCGGGCTGATGCATAGCCAGTCGATGCCCGGCGTCGCCGCGATCGTCCCGTTGCTTTCCACCGCGATCCGAAAACCCTTGCCGTGAAGCGCATCGATCAGGGCCGTGTCGAGCTGAAGCATCGGCTCGCCGCCGGTCACGACGACCAGCCTGCGGTCTGAACCTTCACCCCACAGCCGTTCGACATGATCCGCGAGCGCGTTCGCCGAAGCGAATTTGCCCCCGCCCGGCCCGTCCGTCCCGACGAAATCCGTGTCGCAGAAATTGCACTGCGCGCTCGCCCGGTCCTGCTCGCGACCGCTCCACAGATTGCAGCCGGCAAAGCGCAGGAACACCGCCCGGCTCCCCGCCTGCACGCCCTCGCCCTGAAGGGTGAGGAAGGCTTCCTTGACGGCGTAGGCCATCGTTAGCGCTCCCGCGAGGGCGCGTAGCGCGTCGGGTCCGGCAGGCCCGCTTCCTCGAAGCCCTTGGCGCGCAGGCGGCAGGCGTCGCACAGCCCGCAGGCGCCTCCGTCGGGGGCCGGGTCGTAGCAGCTGTGGCTGAGCCCTGGGTCCAAACCCAGGCGCGCTGCTTCCCGCGCAATGTCCGCCTTCGTCATATGCTGCAGCGGCGCGTGGATGGTGAAGCCGTCACCCTCGACCCCCGCCTTGGTGGCCTGGTTCGCGAGCGCTTCGAACGCCTCGACGAATGCCGGGCGGCAGTCGGGATAGCCGGAATAGTCGAGCGCATTCACTCCGACGAACAGATCGCGGGCGCCGGCCGCTTCCGCCCAGGCCAGGGCGAGGCTCAGGAACACCGTGTTGCGTGCCGGAACATAGGTAACCGGGATTCCCTCGCCGACCCCGTCCTTGGGAACGTCGATGTCGCCGGTGAGCGCCGATCCGCCGAACGCGCTGAGGTCCAGCGGCAGGACGATGTGCCGATCGGCCAGTTCGGCCGCGATGCGCTTCGCCGCTTCCAGCTCGACGCGGTGCCGCTGGTGATAGTCGATCGTAAGGGCCAGCACTTCATAACCCGCTTCCCGGGCAAGCGCGGCGCACACCATCGAATCCAGTCCGCCGGACAAGAGAACGACGGCTTTGGCGCGATGGTCTTCGGGACGGTTCATGATGGCGGCCATCTAGTGCGGCGAGGGCGAAAAAAATAGGGCCGCTCCTTGCGGGCGGCCCAGTTGACGGGCCCTAAAGCCCGACAGGGAGGAAAGCGTGCCGAAGAAGGGCACGACCCTTCACTAGCCCTGCTATGGTTAACGCTGGCTTACCGGCCGCAATCGCCGACGCGGCGGGCATGAAGCTGATAATGGAACGGCAGGTTTCCGGAGATGCCCTGCGTCTCGATCCGCATCGTCCGCGGGGTCAGCAGCGTGATCTTCGACTGGCCGAAGCCGCCGTCGGCGCAGCTGTAGCTGATCAGCGTCTGCGATCCGCTATCGGACACGACCGTGCGGGTGCAGCGGGCGCTGCGATGCTCATATTGGGCAAGCATGACCGGCGACGGCACGCAGATCCGCTGGGCGCCATGGCCGTCGGCCTTCTGGCTGACCTCCCACAGGCCGCCGAGCGCCGGAAGCAGCGCGCGCGGTGCCGCGGCGCCGCCGACCAACGCCGCCGCCACCGTCACCAGGCCCGCAAAACCGAGTCGTTCAAGCCGATTCATCACGCCACATTTACCACGACGCACTTAACAAAAAGCAACTTTTTCTATGGTCAGGCGGCTTCCGCCGCAATGGGGAAACTGGTCGCGCAAAAGGCGCAGTCGACGCGGATCATCCCATCCTCCCCGACCATCGCGGCCCGCTCGTCCGGCGGAAAGCGGGCGATGACCGACGCGATATAGTCGGGACTGCAGCGGCATCCCTTCGACAGCACGACCGGCTCGAGCGTGCGCACCTCATCCTCCTCATGGAGCAGGCGCCAGATCAGGTCGTCGAGCGGCAGCGTCCGGTCGATCAGTTCCTCGGGCTTCACCGAACCGACCATCGTCGCGACATGGGGCCATTCGGGATGGTCGAGCCGCGTGTGAAGCCGCTCTCGGCCTTCTTCGCCCTCCGGCAGATGCTGGAACATCAGGCCGCCCGCGACCCAGCCCTGCTCATCCTTCCGCGCGGCCAGGCGGACGATCGATGGGATCTGCTCCGACTGGCTGAAATAGCTTTGCGCGGCCTCGGCCAGGCCCTCTCCCTCCAGCGGGACGATGCCCTGGTACCGTTCGTCGGTCGCCGGCTGGTCGAAGGTGATCGCCAGATAGCCCTTGCCGAACAGAGAGAAGAGCGTCGGATTCGGACCCGCCTCGGCCAGCCGCTCGCCATCGTGCCGGACATAGCCGCGAAGCTCGCCGCCCTTATAGTCGCACACCAGCAGGTCGACGATGCCATTCTCCGTCTGCGCCTGGATGGTCAGCTGCCCGGACGGGTCCTTGAGCAGCGAGCCCAGCAGCGCGGTCAGGATCAGCGCTTCGGCCAGCAGATGCTCGATGACCGGCGGATAGCCATGATTGGCCAGGATCGTATCGAGCGCCGGCCCGATCCGCGCCGCCCGGCCCCGAGCATGCCGCGACGGCACCGTGACGCCGAGGGCGAC
>CBFGLY010000207.1:0-3114 GCA_965649725.1 uncultured Sphingomonas sp. | reverse complement strand
TTCCGCTCGGCTGCCGCCCTGGCGTGAATATTGGCCTGCTCGACATCCGGCCACATGCCGAGCGAGAGGAAGATATGGCTGGTCATATGCTGCGCGTGCGGGGAGTCGGCAGCCAGCTTGTCGTAGACGCGCGCTGCACCCAGCGCCTTTGAGGCATGGTCCGGGTCGTCGTAGCTGTGGATCAGATAATGGGCCACGCCGGGATGGTTGGGATAGCGCTTGAACAAGGGTTCAAGCATCGCGCCGGCCTTCTCGTAATTGGCCTTGTTACGAGTGCCATGCGTGCGCCCAAGGGTTGCGAGCGCGTCGAAGGCTTGGGCCTCGACATCGTCCGGATATGCTTTGGCAAGCTCGTCCATCCTGTCGGCAAGGGCGACATCCCGCTCGAACTTGGAGCCTTCGCCGTAGAGAGCCTCGACGGTCGCCAGGTAAGCCCTCTCGCGCGCTGTCGGAGCCTTGGCTGCCCGCGCCTCGGGCGTTGGCCCGAGTCTCGCCAAGGCCTTGCGTGCCTCGTCGGCATATTGCTCCGCCCATAGCGAGTAATTGTAGGACATCGCCTCGCCCCAATAGGCGAGGGCGAAGTCAGGGTCGGTCTTTTGCGCGGCCTGGAAGGCCTTGACCGCATCCTGATACTGAAAATTATGGAGCAGCTTCACGCCGCGGATGAAGTCCGGCTGGGCTGCCGGCTTCCCGCTGTTGGGAAAATCGATTTCGCCCAGGTGATCGCTGCTCGATTGGGCGGAGGCGTTCGAATGTTGATGGGCCGGCTGGGCGCTTGCAGGAGCGGCAGCCAAGGCGGACGCAAACAGCAACCAGGCAGTCGGTTTCATACCACACCCCCGTTTCGCTCAAATGCGACGGGGATAAGGACTCAAGACTCGGTGCCGGTCAAGCCGCCGCCCGGGCCTCCTCACGATCGTCGAGCATCCACTCGACCGCCGCGGCGGCATGAATGGCAGTCGTATCATAGACCGGCAGGACGTTGGCCCGCGTGTCGACTGCCAGCACAAGTTCGGTGCAACCAAGCACGATGGCCTGGACCTTCTGCTTGCCCAGTTCGGTGATCAGCGTCTTGAGCTTGCGCTGGCTGTCGCGGATGACTCGGCCGGCCGCCAGCTCTTCGAAGATGATCCGATCGACTTCGGCGCGCCACATCGGCTGCAGGTCGACCAGCTGGATTCCGCGCTGTTCATAGCGTTCGCGAACGAACGGCTCGGATTGCACGAAGCGGGTGCCAAGCAGGGCGACGCGAGTGCGGCGATCGGCCACGATCCGGTCCGCAGCCGCGTCCCCGATGTGAAGGATCGGAAGGCCGGTCGCTTCTTCGACCTCAGGAGCGACCTTGTGAAGCGTGTTCGAGGCGAGCAGCAGGCCTTCGGCACCGCTTGCGGCCAGGCGGCGAGCCGCTTCGACCGCCGTTGCCGCGACTCCGTCCCAGTCCTCCGCCTGCTGCATCGCTGCAAAGGGCGCCAGGTCGAGGCTCTCGATCGACAGCACCGCACTGTGCAGCCCGCCGAGGCGCCGGGCGATCCCCTTGTTGATTTGTTCGTAATAAAGCGCGGTCGAGGCCCAGCTCGTCCCGCCGATGATCCCCAACTTCTTCAACTTGCAGGCCCCTTCCCCGGATTTCCCAGAATCGAATCTGGGCGAGGACTCTGCAAGGAAATCGCCGTTAACCCAAGGCTTTAACGATCTCCTCGACCATCTTTTTCGCGTCGGCGAGAAGCATCATCGTATTGTCGCGGTAGAAGAGCTCGTTATCGACCCCGGCATAGCCCACGCCGCCCATCGACCGCTTCACGAACAGCACGGTCCGCGCCTTCTCCACGTCGAGCACCGGCATTCCGTAGATCGGCGAGCCCTTGTCGGTCTTGGCGGCCGGGTTGGTGACGTCGTTGGCGCCGATGACGAAGGCGACGTCGGCGGTGGCGAACTCGCTGTTGATGTCTTCGAGCTCGAACACCTCGTCATAGGGCACGTTCGCCTCGGCCAGCAGGACGTTCATATGGCCCGGCATTCGGCCCGCGACCGGGTGGATCGCATATTTGACCTCGACCCCCTCCTTCTTGAGCGTGTCGGCCATTTCGCGAAGGGCATGCTGTGCCTGCGACACCGCCATGCCGTAGCCGGGGACGATGATGACCTTGTCGGCCTGGCTCATGAGGAACGCCGCGTCCTCCGCCGACCCGCGCTTGTAGGGCCGGTCGATGGCGGCAGCCTCGCCGGACGAAGCGACCGCGCCGAACCCGCCCGCGATGACGCTGATGAAGCTGCGGTTCATCGCCCGGCACATGATGTAGCTGAGGATCGCGCCCGAGCTTCCGACCAGCGCGCCGGTAATGATCATCGCGGTATTGTGCAGCGTGAAGCCCATCGCCGCCGCGGCCCATCCCGAATAGCTGTTCAGCATCGAGATCACGACCGGCATGTCCGCCCCGCCGATGGGGACGATCAGCAGGAAGCCGATGGCGAAGCTCAGCGCCGCCAGCGTCCAGAAATCGATCGGGCTCTGGCTGTCGAAAAAGCCATAGAGGAAAAAGAAGATCGCCAGGGCGACGGCAAGGTTGATCCAGTGCCGCCCGGGCAGCAGGATCGGCTTCCCGCTCATATTCCCGTTGAGCTTCAGGAAGGCGATCACGGAGCCGGAGAAGGTAATCGCGCCGATCGCGACCCCGAGGCCCATTTCGATCCGGCTGACGCCGAGAATGGCGCCCGAGCCGTCGACGATCCCGAATGCGGAGGGATTCAAGAACGCCGCCGCGCCAACAAGCACCGCCGCCATGCCGACGAGTGAGTGGAAGGCCGCCACCAGCTGCGGCATCGCCGTCATCTGGATTTTGCGCGCGGTAATCAGGCCAATGGCGCCGCCGATCAGAATCGCGATCCCGATTTCCCAGAGGGAAGCGATTTCATGGGTCGCCAGCGTCGTTACCACCGCAATCGCCATGCCGAGCATGCCGGCGCGGTTGCCGCGGCGGCTACTCTCGGGGCTCGAAAGGCCGCGAAGCGCGAGGATGAAGCAGACGCCTGAAATCAGGTAAGCGAGAAGAACCCAGCTCGGGACGGCCGCGGCCTCATGCATCGCGGCGCTCCTTCTTCTTGTACATCGCCAGC
>CBFGLY010000206.1:0-3114 GCA_965649725.1 uncultured Sphingomonas sp. | reverse complement strand
CGCTGCGGGATCATCGTGAACGTGACGCCGCTGGAGCCTGGCTGGGAGGGTCATGTCACGCTCGAATTTTCGAACACCACCCCGCTGCCCGCGAAAATCTACGCCAACGAGGGCGCCTGCCAGTTCCTCTTCCTGCAAGGCAATGAGCGCTGCGAGACGAGCTACAAGGACCGCGCCGGCAAATATATGGGCCAGCGCGGCGTGACCTTGCCCAAGCTGTGACGCTCGACGAAGCTCAGGCGCTCGATGCCGCCGACCCGCTGGCGAAGTGCCGCGACCGTTTTTTCCTGCCGGCTGGCAAAATCTACTTGGACGGCAATTCGCTGGGTGCGCTGCCAGTAGCGACCGCCGCGCGGCTGAACGAAACAGTCGAAGTCGAGTGGGGCGAGAGCCTGATCGAAAGCTGGAACAGGCATGACTGGATCGGCGCGCCGGAACGGGTCGCGGCGAAGCTGGCGCCGATGGTCGGGGCGGCGGCGGACGAGCTGCTGATCGGCGATTCCACCTCGATCAACCTGTTCAAGCTGCTGGGCTCCGCGCTGATGGGCAGCGACCGGCGGGTCATCCTGTCGGAGGAAGGCAATTTCCCGACCGACCTCTATGTCGCGCAGGGGCTGGAGGCGCTGGTTCCGGGCGTGATCCTGAAGACGGTGCCGACCAGCGAAATCGAGTGTGCGATCGACGAAACGGTCGCCGTCCTCATGCTGACCCAGGTCGATTACCGGAGCGGCCACAGGCATGACATGGCGGCGATCAACGCGATCGCTCGCCAGGCGGGCGTGCTCACCTTGTGGGACCTGTCGCACAGCGCGGGCGCATTCGCGGTCGACCTGGATGGTGACGGCTGCGACCTGGCCGTGGGCTGCGGATATAAATATTTGAACGGCGGACCCGGGGCCCCGGCCTTCCTGTTCGTCGCGAAGCAGCTGCAGGACCGGCTGGTTTCTCCCCTGCCCGGCTGGATGGGCCATGCCGATCCCTTCGCCTTCGATCCCGCCTATCGTCCGGTTGATGGCATCGGCAGGTTCCGCACCGGCACGCCTTCCATCCTCGCCATCGCCGCTCTGGAATCGGGTCTGGCGACCTTCGATGGGGTCGCCATGAGAGAACTGGAAGCCAAGTCGCGATCCCTGTCGCAGCTTTTCGTCGCCGAGGTCGAGGCCCGCTGCGAGGGCGCCGTCGAACTCGCCAGCCCCCGCGACCCGACCGCGAGAGGGAGCCATGTCGTGTTCGCCCACCCCGAAGGATACGCGGTGATGCAGGCGTTGATCGCGAACGGCGTCGTCGGCGACTTTCGGGCGCCGAACCTGATGCGCTTCGGCTTCGCGCCGCTCTACAACAGCCATGAAGACGCGTGGCGCGCTGCCGAAGCTCTGGGCCGGATCGTCGAAACGGGCGAATGGAACCAGCCGCGCTTCCTGACGCGGCGCAAGGTGACCTAGCTCGCCCGGCTCGTCCGCTCGAGATGAGCGCGGGCCTCCAGGATCATCTTGACCCATTCGGCAAAGGCATGGGCCAGTTTCTCGACGATTTGCTTGAGCGGGCCGTCGACGAGCAGCCCGTCTTCGCCGAAGCTTTCGTCGCTGACGTGGCCCAGATAGGCTTCCGGCTGCTGCATGACCGGCATGTTGAGGAAGACGCAGCTCTGCCGGATCTGGTGGTTGGCGAGCGCTCCGCCGATCGCGCCGGGAGAGGCAGTGATGATTGCCGCGGGCTTCCGGTCCCACACGCTTCGGCCATAGGGACGCGACCCGACGTCGATCGCGTTCTTGAGCACGCCGGGCATTCCGCGATTATATTCGGGCGAGCAGAACAGGATGCCGTCCGCCGCCGAGACTTGTTCCTTGAAGCGCACCCATTGCTCCGGCGGCGTCTTTTCGATGTCCTGGTTGAACAAGGGCAGGTCGCCGATCTCGATCATCGAGCAGTCGAGGTCGTCGTCGCGGATCGCGCACATCGACCGGGCGATCTTCCGATTGATGCTTCCTTCGCGGAGGCTTCCGACGATGATCCCGATCTTGTGGTTGGCCATGGTGTGTCCCTTTCGATGGGCAAGCGAACGACCGGTTGATTGGTTGCAGGCTAGCGACGGCGGCCCTGGTGGCGGATGTTGGCGGGGCGGCCGCGCTTGCCCGGAGCGCGGGTGCGGTCCTTGCGAGCCATGCGCGGCGGGGCGGCGAACTTGCCCTCGGGGAGCTCGAAGCGGAGCGCGCCGGACGCCGGATTGGCCTCGACCAGCTTCAGCTCGATATGCTGGCCGACGCGGAAAGTCTCGCCCGTCTCCTCGCCGACCAGGGCCCGGGCGGCCTCGTCGTAACGGAAATACTCGTTGCCGAGGATCGCGGCCGGGACGAGCCCGTCGCCGCCCAGATCCTCGACCGTGGCGAAGAAGCCGAACGGCTGGACGCCGGTGATGCGGCAGCGAAGGATTTGCCCGACCTTGTCGGCGAGGAAGGCGGCGACATAGCGGTCGACCGTTTCCCGCTCGGCCTCCATCGCGCGCCGTTCGAGCATCGAGATATGCTCGCCGATCTCGACGAAGCGCGATGCTTCCTCGGACGGCAGGCCACCGTCGCCGAGCTTGTAGGCGCTGACCAGCGCGCGATGGACAAGCAGGTCGGCATAGCGGCGGATCGGCGAGGTGAAATGGGCGTAGCTGCCCAGCGCCAGCCCGAAATGGCCGAGCGGTTCGGGCGAATAGCGCGCCTGCATCTGGGTCCGAAGCAGCTGCTCCATGATTTCCGGCCGCGCATCATGGTCGGGCCCGATACGCTCGATGATCCGGTTGAAGGTCGCGGGACGGATGACCTGGCCGAGCGCGAACTCGATGTCGAAGGTGGCGAGATAATCCTTGAGCGCCACCAGCTTCTCGCGGCCCGGCGCCTCGTGGACGCGGTACATGACCGGCGCCTTCTTCCGCTCCAATGCCTTGGCCGCCGCGACGTTGGCGGCGATCATGAAGTCCTCGACCAGCCGGTGCGCGTCGAGCCTTTCGCGCGGCGCGACCGACAGGATGCGGCCCTTTTCGTCGAGCATGACCCGCCGTTCAGGCAGGTCGAGCTCCAACGGTTCGCGTTTCTCGCGGGCCGACAGCAGCGCGCGCCAACAGGCCCA
>CBFGLY010000205.1:0-3139 GCA_965649725.1 uncultured Sphingomonas sp. | reverse complement strand
CCGAAACGACACGCATATTGTCGATGAGCCGGACCTTGCCGAGGAATGCTGCGGCGATCAGCCTGCCTCCCTCCCGCAATTTCTCGAGCGGTTCGAGACTGTCGGCGTCGACATAGGCCAGATAGTCGATGGGGCCGAAGCCAGCGCGCTCGATTTCGGACCTGGCAGAACTCAACGCCTGGGACACATCATCACCCCGGCCGATCGCCGTCGCGGCTCGCTCCAGCGCCCGCGCCAGCTCCGGCGCCCTGCTCCGCTCGTCCGCCGTCAGGAGAAGGTTGCGCGACGACATCGCCAGGCCGTCATTCTCGCGAACGGTTGGATAGCCGTGGACCGCGATCGGCAGGCCGAGGTCCTTCGTCATCCGCTTGATGACCGCCAGCTGCTGCCAGTCCTTCTCCCCGAACACCGCCGCGTCCGGCATCACGGCGATGAACAGCTTCGCGACCACCGTCGCGACGCCGTCGAAATGGCCGGGGCGATGCTCGCCTTCCCAGCGATCGCCGATGCCCGCGACGCTGACCGTCGTGGCAAAGCCGTCAGGATAAAGATCGCCGACGGCGCCAAGCCAGACCGCATCGCACCCCGAGGCGCGAAGCTTATCGATATCGGCCTCCTCGGTCCGCGGGTAGAGCTCCAGGTCGGTGGGGTCGTTGAATTGCAGCGGATTGACGAAGATCGTCGCGATCACCCGGTCGGCGACGCGCCGGGCGCCGGTAACAAGGTCGAGGTGCCCTTGGTGGAGCGCCCCCATCGTCGGCACCAGCGCGATCTCCTCGCCGGCCGCGCGCCAGCTTTTCAGCGTCGGCGCCAAATCGCTCATATCCTTTATGATTTGCATGCGATTCCGCGCTCCGATAAGTTGAGGCCGGGGCCGCCTCTTATCGAAGCGGTTGTGGGATTCACAAGGGGAACAGCCGGCCATGGGCCAGCCGCATTTCATCGTCTTCGCCAATGAAAAGGGCGGCACGGGCAAATCGACCACCGCGGTCCACGCCGCCATCGCGCTCGCCGCCTCGGGCCATCGCGTCGGCGCGCTCGACCTCGACCAGCGCCAGCGGACCATGACGCGCTATCTCGAGAACCGCGATGCGACGATAAGGCGGCTCGACAAGCAATTGCCCGTCGCGGCCTATGAGGTGCTGGAAGACCAGACCGAAACGGGCCTCGAAGCCGCCATCGCCCGCCTGTCCGAACAGGCCGACGTGATCGTCATCGACACGCCCGGGCGCGACGACCCGATCGCCCGCGCGGCGATCCTGAAGGCCGACACGCTGGTCACGCCGATGAACGACAGCTTCGTCGACCTCGACCTGATCGGCCAGGTCCACCCGGAAAATTTCAAGGTCACCAAGCCCAGCTTCTACGCCGAGCTGATCTGGAACAGCCGCACCCAGCGCGCCAAGGCCACAGGCAAGAGCGTCGACTGGGTCGTGCTGAGGAACCGCCTGCAGCACATCAGCTCGCACAACCTCCAGCGCGTCGGTGCCGCCCTCGACGAGCTCGCCCGCCGCGTCGGCTTCCGCGTCATCCCCGGCCTCGGCGAGCGCGTCATCTACCGCGAGCTCTTCCCGAAGGGCCTGACCCTGCTCGATCTCTCCGATATCGGCGAAGTCGGCCTGGGACACATCGCCGCCCGCCAGGAGCTGCGCGAAATGATCGCCGGACTGGCCGTTCCGGGCAATGAAGAGGCCGAAAGAGCCGCCTAGCTCAGAGAAATTTCGCGCGGAGACGCGGACACGCGGAGAAAAGAAGGAGAGCAAAATTGTTCGAGCAGCCCGATGGGCTGCTCAATCATCCGTCCTCCGCATGCTCGGCGCGAACATCCATGCCGCTTGCACTCCCCTCCGCGTCTCCGCGTCTCCGCGCGAACGAAAGCTCTATACCGCCTGCATCGAACAATCGGACTTGAACTAATCCCGCATTTGGGGTGTTCGCCCACTCATGACTCATACTTTCAACCGTACCATCCTGCGCGAATATGACGTGCGGGGTATTGTCGGATCGACCCTCCATGCCGAGGACGCGCGGGCGCTCGGGCGGAGCTATGCCGCGCTGGCCGTGTCGGAAGGCGCGAAGCGCGTCGCCGTGGGGCGCGACGGCCGCACCCATTCGCCCGAGCTTGAGGCCGCGCTGGTCGAGGGGCTTACCGCCGGCGGGCTCGACGTGGTGCGGATCGGTATGGGGCCATCACCCATGCTTTATTTCGCGGTCGCGACGCTCGATGTGCAGGGCGGCATCCAGGTCACCGGCAGCCACAACCCGGCCGATTACAACGGCTTCAAAATGCTGCTTAATGGCCGCTCGGTGTTCGGGCCGGAGATCCAGGACCTGGGCCGCCGAGCCGCCGAAGGCGACTGGAGCGAGGGCGAAGGCCGGATCGAGGAAGCTGACATCGTCGAGTCTTATGTCGATGCGCTGGTGAAGGGCTTCGACGGCAAAGTCTACCGCATCGGCTGGGACGCCGGGAACGGCGCCGCCGGGCCGATCCTGGAAAAGCTCGTCAAGCGTCTGCCCGGCGAGCATTACACGCTCTACACCGACGTCGACGGCCGCTTCCCCAACCACCACCCAGACCCGACGGTCGAGGCCAACCTCGCCGACCTGAAGGCACTCGTCGCGGAGAAGAATCTCGACTTCGGGATCGCCTTCGACGGCGACGCCGACCGGATCGGCGCGGTCGACAGCCTCGGCCGCGTGATCTGGGGCGACCAGCTCCTCATCATCCTCGCCGGCCCGGTGCTGAAGGACGAGCCCGGCGCGACGATCATCGCCGACGTGAAGGCCAGCCAGACCCTGTTCGACCGCATCGCCGAGATGGGCGGCACGCCCCTGATGTGGAAGACCGGCCACAGCCTGATCAAGTCGAAGATGAAGGAAACCCACGCGCCGCTGGCGGGCGAGATGAGCGGCCACATCTTCTTCAAGCACCGCTGGTATGGCTTCGACGACGCGCTCTACGCCGCCGTCCGCCTGATCGAGGCGGTGTCGGCAAGCGGCAAGTCGCTGACCGAGCTGAAGGACGAAATGCCCATGTCGGTCGCCACCCCCGAACTCCGCTTCCAGGTCGACGAGGCCCGCAAGTTCGCCGTCATCGACGAAGTCGCCGCCCGCCTCGCCGAGCAAGGCGCCGAGGTCA
>CBFGLY010000204.1:0-3156 GCA_965649725.1 uncultured Sphingomonas sp. | reverse complement strand
GTCACCAGGCGGCCTAGGCCGGTCCGCCTTTGTCCGACAGGAAATGCATCAGCTGGGCGAGCGTCGCCTCCATCTGGTCCTGCATCTGGCTGATCAGCTCATTCTCCCGCATGTTTTCATGGTCCAGCGGCTTGGAATAGCTGTCGGAAAAGGCGTGCAGGTCGTCCGCGTCGAACACGCCCTTGGCAACCAGCTTGGCCAGGATCACCAGCAGGCCATTGGTGTTGGCGATGTTCCCGGCGACCAGCGCCTCGTCGACCATCGTCAGCTGCCGGTCGTCCTCGTCATTTTCGATTGTCTCGCTCATCTGCTCAATGTGGCGACTTTGGGCGGGCATGCAAGCGCTCCGAGCAACGCCCATCGCGCCGCCTTCTGATCGAACGGCAAGGTATAGGCCGGGCTCGAAGAGGGAAGGTCGAGCAATTCGATCGACGTTGCTTCACCGATCGCCAGGCGGCCCAGCCGCGCTGCTGTCTTTCCATTGAACGCTACCGCCCGAAGCCGGGGATGACGAGCAATGAACCCGGCCAGCGCATTGGGCGTGGCCTGCCGGATCGCTCCGTCCAGGCTGCCCAGCCGACGGGCGGTCCCGACAACGTCCCACAGGGCGATGCCGCGGTCCGCGAGGCAGGCCAGCCTTTGTTCGTAAGGGAGGCTGGCGAGCGGCTCGGCGAGCGCGTGTCCGAGCAGCCGCCAGAACTGGTTCTGGGGATGGGCGTAGTAACGCTGAGCGGCGAGCGATGCCTCGCCGGGCAGGCTGCCGAGGATCAGCAGATATGCGTCGGTCGAGCCGGCCGGAGGCATGGATCGCTTGATCGCCATTGCTGTTGCCTAGCGGGTCGCGGGTTCGCCTGCCAGCAGTTGCGGCGGAGGGCCCGCAACCGCTAAGGCGCCCCGGCCATGAAGCCCGACGAACTCCGCATCGCCCTGTTCTCGGGCAATTATAATTATGTGCGCGACGGCGCGAACCAGGCGTTGAACCGGCTGGTCGACTATCTGCTGCGCCAGGGCGCCAAGGTGCGAGTCTATTCGCCGACCACCGACACGCCGGCGTTCGAGCCGACCGGAGACCTGGTCAGCGTTCCCTCGGTCCCGATCCCCGGTCGGTCGGAATATCAGCTGGCCTATCGATTGTCGGCCCGCGTGCGCCGCGACCTGGAAGCGTTCGCGCCCAATCTCGTGCACGTCGCCGCCCCGGACATCGTCGCGCATCGCGCGGTGACCTGGGCCAGGAAGCGCGGAATCCCGGTGGTTTCCTCGGTCCACACGCGGTTCGACACTTACTTGCAATATTACGGCCTTCAGTTCCTGGAGCCGGTCGTCCGGGCGATCACCCGCCGCTATTACCGGCGCTGCGATGCCATCGTCGTTCCGGCCGAGTCCACGGCGGCGATCCTTCGCGCCCAGCGGATGAACCGGGACATTTCCATCTGGGCCCGCGGGGTCGACCGCCGGCAATTCAATCCAGGGCGCCGAAGCGAGGATTTCCGCCGCGCGCACGGCATCGGCCCCAATGAGATGGTCGTCTCCTTTCTTGGCCGGCTGGTTCTGGAGAAAGGGCTGGACGTTTTCTCGGACGCGATCGACGCGGCGCGTGCGAATGGGGTTCCGCTGCGCGTGCTGGTGATCGGCGAAGGCCCCGCCCGACCCTTTTTCACGGAAAGGCTGCCTGACGCGATCTTCACCGGCCAGTTGACCGGCGAGGATCTGGCAACCGCTCTCGCCTCCAGCGACGTCTTCTTCAACCCGTCGATCACGGAAACCTTCGGCAACGTTACCCTGGAGGCGATGGCTTGCGCTTTGCCGGTGGTCGCCGCGGCCGCGTCGGGGGCGCGAAGCCTGGTCCAGGACGGAGTCACTGGACGCCTGTCGAGGCCCGGCGACGTCGAGGCTTTCGCCGCGGCCCTGGCCGACTACCAGCGCGACCCCGACATGCGACAACGGCATGGCGAGGCCGGGCTGGCCTTTGCGAAGACGATGGACTGGGACGAGATCAACGGCGCGGTCATGCGCGTCTATGAGCGCGTCCAAAGGCGGCGAGGCCGGGCCTAGTCGTCTTCGTCGCCGTCGTCCGGCTTCGAATCCTTCAACCGCTCGATCCGCTGCGCCGCATCGTCGAGGATGTCGATCACCTCGTGCAGGAGCTCCTCGTTCCAGCCTTCGTGAGCGATCCGGTTGCGAAGAGCGGTCATGAGATTGGTGACGGCCCGGCCCATCTCGGGACGATTGCCCTTCGACCGTCGCCGGCCATGGCCCTCAAGGCGTTCGACCAGCTCGTCGACCTCATCCTCATTCTCTTCCAGGTGCGCGCGGCCTTCGTCGGTGGCTTCGAAGACCTTCTTGCTGTCCTTCGACTTCTTCTCGGCGATGAGGCCCATGTCCTCGAGCATGGTCAGGGTCGGATAGACGATCCCCGGGCTCGGCGCATAATGGCCGTCGGTCATGTCCTCGATCGCCTTGATCAGCTCGTAACCGTGGCGCGGCTGGTCGGCGATCAGCTTCAGGAGGACCAGGCGAAGCTGGCCGCCCTCGAACATCCTGCGCCTGCCCCGAGGGCCGCCGCGGCCGCCAGGTCCGTCGCCAAATTCGAAATGAAAGCCGCCGGGGCCAAAGCTGAAGCCGCGCGGTCCGCCGCGCATCGCGAAACGATCGTGGTCGCGCCAAATCTCTTCGCGATTCCAATGTCGATGCATCGATTTTCTCCTTAAGACTGCTATAAGATATATCTTAGACACATCGATAACAAGTGGTGGATGCAAATTGCCGCCCGCGCGTTTAGGCAAATCGCATGGCCGACCTGTTCGAGGATGAGGTTTCCACCCAGGCGCCCGATGGGCCGCGAGCCGACGCGCCTCTGGCGGACCGGCTTCGGCCGGCCAGCCTCGACGAGGTCGTGGGACAGGAGCATCTGACCGGTCCCGATGGAGCCATCGGCAGGATGGTGGCGGCGGGCAAGCTTGCCTCCATGATCCTGTGGGGTCCGCCGGGGACAGGGAAGACAAGCATCGCGCGATTGCTCGCCGACGCGGTCGGCCTGCGCTTCGTGTCGTTGTCGGCGGTATTTTCCGGCGTGGCGGACCTGAAGCGCGTGTTCGCCGAGGCCAAGACCATGGCCAAGGCCGGTCAGCGCACCCTGCTGTTCGTCGACGAAATCCA
>CBFGLY010000203.1:0-3160 GCA_965649725.1 uncultured Sphingomonas sp. | reverse complement strand
GCCACCCGCGCCCAGGCCGAGCAGGCGGAAGGCGGCGCCCGCGAAGTCGCGATCCGAGTCGGCCAGCTGTCCCCCGCCGCCCCCGCCGACGCCCGCGTCGACAAGATTTTCTACCAGCAGGGCGAATGGGTGAACGCCAACCAGCCGGTGCTGAGCCTGCTCCCCGACAGCGCCGTCAAGCTGCGCTTCTACGTGCCCGAGGGCCACGTGGCCCGCTATCGCCCGGGCCAAACCGTCGGCTTCTCCTGCGACGGCTGCCCCTCGGGCCTCAAGGCGAAGATCAGCTATGTCAGCCCGCGCCCCGAATTCACCCCGCCGGTCATCTTCAGCCGCGAGACCCGCGACCGCCTCGTCTTCCTGGTCGAAGCCAAACCGGAACAGGCGGCGAAGCTGATGCCCGGCCTCCCCGTCGACGTGGTCCCGCTGCCGTGAAGCTCGCGATCGACGTCCAGGGCCTCAACAAGAGCTTCGGCGAGCTGCACGCCGTCAAGGACGTGTCGATCGAGGTGATCGAGGGCCACATCACCGGCTTCCTCGGCCCCAACGGATCGGGCAAGACCACCACGCTCAGGATGCTCTGCGGCCTGCTCACCCCCGACAGCGGCAGCGGCCAGGTGCTCGGGCTCGACTTCCCGCGCGAGGCCGAGGCGATCAAGCGCCAGACGGGCTATATGACCCAGCGCTTCTCGCTCTACGAAGATTTGACGATCGAGGAGAACCTCAGCTTCATCGCCCGCGTCTACGGCCTCGACCGCATCAACGGCCGCGTCGACGAAACGCTCGAAAAGCTCGGCCTCCAGCACCGCCGCAAGCAGCTCGCCGGCCAGCTCTCGGGCGGCTGGAAGCAGCGCCTCGCCCTCGCCGCCAGCGTCATGCACGAGCCCAGGCTGCTCCTCCTCGACGAGCCGACCGCGGGCGTCGACCCGCAGGCCCGCCGCGATTTCTGGGACGAGATCCACCGCCTCGCCGACGACGGCATGACCGTGCTGGTTTCGACCCATTATATGGACGAGGCGGAGCGCTGCCACGAGATCGCCTACATCTTCAATGGCGAGCTGATCGCCGAGGGGACGGCGGACGAGCTGATCGCCCAGTCGCGCCTCGTCACCTTCGAAGCCGAAGGCCCGCGCGCCGACCGTCTCGCCCGCGACCTGCGCGATGCGCCCGGCGTGGTCATGGTCGCGCCGTTCGGCCAGACGCTCCATGTCAGCGGCACCGACCGCGCCGCGCTGGAGGCGGCCATCGCGCCCTACCGCCGCGACCCCTACAGCTGGACCGAGGTTTCGCCGACGCTCGAGGATGTCTTCATCAACCTGATGCGCACCGCGCCCTCGGAACGCGAAGCGGCGTGACCGGCCTGTCCGCCTCGCGCATCATGGCGGTGCTGGCCAAGGAGTTCACCCAGCTCCTGCGCGACCGGCTGACCTATGCGATGATCCTGGCGATCCCGATCGTCCAGCTGCTGATGTTCGGCTATGCGATCAACAACGATCCCAAGCATCTGCCGACCGCCGTCCTCGTCCAGGATCAGGGCCAATTCTCCCGCTCGATCCTCGCCTCGCTCGACAATAGCGATTACTTTCGGATCGTCGCCGACGCTCGCAGCCCGTCCGAGCTGAACGAGATGATCCGCAGCGGCAAGGTCCAGTTCGCGATCACCATCCCGGGCGACTTCACCCGCCGCGTCGTCCGCCGCGACAATCCGCAGATATTGGTCGAGGCCGACGCTTCGGACCCGGCGGCGACCGGCGGCGCCATAGCCGCCCTCGCCTCGCTGCCCCAGAATGCGCTGATGCACGACCTCGAAGGGCCGATCGCAGCGCCGACGCCGACCGCTCCGCCGTTCGAGGTTGTCATCCAGCGCCGCTACAACCCCGAAGGCATCACCAGCTACAATATCGTCCCCGGCCTGCTCGCCATCGTCCTGTCGATGACGCTGGTCATGATGACCGCGCTCGCGGTCACCCGCGAGGTCGAGCGCGGGACGATGGAGACATTGCTCGCCACCCCCGTCCGCCCGATCGAGGTGATGATCGGCAAGCTGACGCCCTACGTCCTCGTCGGCCTCATCCAGGCAAGCGTGATCATCGTCGTCGCCCGGATCCTGTTCGACGTGCCGATGCAGGGCGGCTGGGCGGCGCTGATCGTCGGCCTGTTCCTGTTCATCGTCGGAAGCCTCAGCCTCGGCTTCCTGATCTCCACCCTCGCCCGCAACCAGCTCCAGGCGATGCAGATGAGCATGTTCTACATGCTCCCCTCGATCCTGCTGTCGGGCTTCCTCTTCCCGTTCAAGGGCATGCCCGACTGGGCGCAATGGATCGGCACGATCATCCCCGTCACCCACATGCTCCGCGTCGTTCGCGGCGCGATGCTGAAGGGCGTCGGAATCGCCGAGGCCGCCCCCAGCCTCGGCGCGCTGGCGCTGTTCGTGGCGATCGTCGCGGGCCTTGCCATGATGAAGTACCGAACCACGCTCGACTGAAATCGCCGGAGCTCAAAAAGAAATTGCGAGGGCCGCCCCCACAGCCCTCGCAATGACCAGCTGAATTCGCACCGCGCAGGGGCACGGGGAGAGGCGAATTGGCTGGTCTATCTGGCCGATGCGCTAATTCTGCTGAGCGCAGAACGGCACCGGGTCCTCGATCCTGAACACCATCGGATCGACCGACGACGACACATAGGTCGCGAAGATCACCGCGCCGCTGGCGGTGGACGCTTCGTGCACTCGGGCCTCCCCTTCGACGAAGACGTCGCCCGGATGATATTCGTGGACCATGCAATCGCTGTGCTTCAGCCTGAGGGTGCCCGACTGGACATTCACGATCACGATCCCCGGATGATGATGCCAGCCGGTCCGGCTGCCCGCGCTGAAGGTCAGCTTCTGGACGCGAACGGCCGTATCGCTCTTGGTCTGGAACTTCACCCGGTCGCTGTTCATCTGGACGTCGCCCGGCAGGATGCCGGTGGCGAAATTCTCCGGCGTGATGACGCCCTCACCCGGCGAAGCGGCCGCCGGGGACGCCATCATCCCTATTGCCGCGATACTCGCGACGGCCATGGCGGTTTGCAAACGCGTGAACTTGATCATGACAATGCCCTCCTTGAAATTGAAGGCGGCTGGAGTGACGCGCATGCCGCCCAGCTGCGCCTATTGTCCCGT
>CBFGLY010000202.1:0-3186 GCA_965649725.1 uncultured Sphingomonas sp. | reverse complement strand
TTGGCCTTGGGACCCTCGATATCCGGCCAGTCGAACCCGGTTCTTGCAGCCCTCTTCTGCAACTTGGCCGCCCGCTCGAGCGCGGGGAGGGCGAGGGCCACGCCGGCAAGAGCACTGCGATCGGGATGCGAAGCGCGCTCCTTGGCCTTTATGACCTCCCACAAATGATGACCGCCTTGCTCCGCGTCGCCGAAAATATGGGGATGGCGGCGCTCCAGCTTGTCGCAAACGCGGTCCAGAACGTCGGCCAGCGCAAAGCTTCCTTGCTCCTGCGCCATGCGGGCGTGGAACACCACCTGGAGCTGCAAATCGCCAAGCTCATCGACAAGCGCGGCCATGTCTTCACGCGCAATCGCGTCCGCCACTTCATAGGCTTCCTCGATCGTGTAGGGCGCTATCGTATTGAACGTCTGGACGCTGTCCCATTCGCAGCCGCTTACGGGATCGCGCAGCCGCTCCATGATCGCCACAAGTCGATCGAGCGCCTCGCCATTGCGCCGCTGCCGATCCGCCTCCGGGTTATGGCCTTGGGGGGCCTCGAGATTCATTCCAGCTCCTGAAAATCTATGAGTATGATAATATATATTATGTAAAGTAATCGAAAGGGCCTGTCCGAAATCAGCCCTTGAGAACCAGCCATCGCCCCTCGACGCTCCAGCGCTCCAGTGACGACAAATAATTCATTCCAAGCACGTTCAGGTCATCACCGTCCGCAATATGGAGTCCGACGCTGCTACGCTCGATCGGGCCGATCGCCAGCGTTTCCGCCCGGCCGCTTGCTACACGGATCATGCCGTTACCAGTCCGGACGATCTGGTTCCGGCTGGAACTGACGGGCACTTCCGCTGCAGTTGCCGTATCTCGCCCGATGGTCGTCATGGTGGCGCCGCTGTCGACCAGGAACTTCACGGGCAAGCCATTCACCGCGCCCTGGACCCAGAAATGGCCGTCGATCGCCATCGGAATCCGGATTTCGCGGCCTTCCACGACCGGATCGCCCGTCGCTTCGGCCTTGAGCCGCTGTGCGACATAGCTGAGATCGTCGCGGAAGGTGAAAAGGACGAAACCCGCGCCGAAGATCGCCACCCAGGCAAGCGCCATGGTCGCCATCTTCGCAAACGGTTCCCGCCGCGAGATCAGCGAGCCCAGCACCAGCATCATCGCCATCAGGAGGTAAAGACTGCCAAGCATCCAGTCATTGGTCACAGGACGATCTCCTGGCCGTCAAAGGCCGGCGCCGCCCAGTCGGGCAGCTCTGCGGACAGAGTCGCATAATCCATGCTCTTGTCGAGATGGGTCAGCAGCAATTGTCCGACTTTCATCTCCCTCGCCCAGTGCAGCACCGCGTCGAGATGGGCATGGGTCGGATGCGGCTTTCGCCGAAGACAATCGCATATCCATAGGTCGACACCAGCATAGAGGCTGGCCATCTCGGCAGTAAGCTCATGAAAATCAATGGCATAGCCTATTGAGCGAGTGCCCTCGTCGACGCGCATGCCAAGCGATGTGATTCCCCCGTGGGGCTGGTCGACAAATTCGAGCTTTGCCTTGCCAAGGTCAAACTCGCGTCCAAGTTCGGTGGCTTCTAGCACCGCGGGATAAAGTGGCGTCCCTTCAAACGCGTAGGCAAATCTCTTGCCAAGGCGCCGCAGGGTTTCGGAACGGGCGTGGAGCGGCACCGGTCTTCCGACATGGTGCGCAATCTGCCTCAGATCGTCGATGCCGTGACAATGGTCGGCGTGGTCGTGGGTGACGATGACGGAATCGACCGCTGCGATCTCGGCGGCCAGCAACTGCTCACGCAAATCCGGGCCGCAATCGACCAGCAGGCGCTCGCCGTCGCTTTCGATCAGGATCGCGGAGCGCGTCCGGCGGTTTTTCGGTTCGCCGGGATCGCAATCGCCCCAGTCGTTCCCGATCCGCGGCACGCCGGATGAAGTCCCGCAGCCGAGGATGCGGACTTTCATGCCGCTTTGTTGAACAACCGGAAGAAGTTGGAGGTGGTCGCAGCCGCCAGCTCGTCGAGCGGCTCGTCGCGCAGATCGGACAGGAACGCCGCGGTATCGGCGACAAAGGCCGGCTCGCAGGTCTGGCCCCGATGCGGCACCGGCGCCAGGAAGGGCGAATCCGTCTCGACCAGCAGGCGATCCTGCGGGATGGTCTTCGCGACGTTCTGCAAGTCTTTGGCGTTCTTGAACGTCACGATGCCCGAGATGGAAATGTAGAAGCCCAGGTCGAGCGCTGTCCGCGCCAGTTCCGCGCTCCCGGTGAAGCAATGAAGAACGCCGGCGACGCCGCCCTTCCCGACTTCGCGGGTCAGTATCTCCGCCGTGTCATCCTCCGCCTCCCGGGTGTGCACGACCAGCGGCAATCCGGTCTGCCGTGCCGCCTCGATGTGCGCGCCGAACCGCTCGCGTTGGGCGGCGCGGTCCGATTTGTCGTAATAATAGTCGAGCCCGCACTCACCGATGGCGATGACGCGCGGATGCGCCGCTGCCTCGACCAGCGCCGCCGCGCCCAGGTCCGGATGCGCGTCGGCCTCGTGCGGGTGCACGCCGATGCTGGCCCAGACGTCGGAATGGCGTTCGGCCGCCCCAACGACATCGCCCCACTCCTTCTGGCGGGTCGAAATGTTGAGGAAGCCCCGAACTCCCCGCGCCCTAGCCGCCGCCAGCACTTCCTCCTGCCGGTCGGCGAGGCCCTCATAATTGAGGTGGCAGTGGCTATCGACGAGCTTCATGCAGCGACCTCTTCGCCGAGTTCCAGCCTTGGGAAAATCGGCATGGGTTGAGCGATCGCAGTGCCGCCCTCGCCGCTATCAATCAGCGCGATGAGCCTTTCCGCCGACGCGGGGATGATCGGCGCGACCGCTTCGGCCAGCTTGCGAACGGCCACGACGAGCGTCCCAAGCACCGCCGCCATGCGCTGCGGGTCGGTCTTCTTGAGCGCCCAGGGCGCCGCTGCATCGATATAGGCGTTGCAGGCGAATACGGCCCCCATCCAGGCTTCGAGTCCGACGGAAAAGGCGAACCGATCGAACTCCCGTTCGAGTTCGCCGCAGGCCCGATCGACCTGCAGAAGCAGGGTGCGGTCCTCCTCAGTCTCACCTGCGGCCGGAATGACGCCATCCAAATTCTTGAAAATCATCGACAAGCTGCGCTGCGCCAGATTGCCGAAGCTGTTCGC
>CBFGLY010000201.1:0-3202 GCA_965649725.1 uncultured Sphingomonas sp. | reverse complement strand
GGCGGGTCATGGTCTTCCGCCAGCGCGATCTCCGCGAGCTCATAATAAAGCGGCCGGGTGAGTTCCGCCTCAAGGCCGAAGCGGACGGCGACGCGGGGCGAGGGGCCTTCGGGCGTTTCGACGACCGTGAGGGGATGGTCGGGACCGACGATCAGCGCATCGCCGCTATCGAGCGTCAGGCCGATCCGGCGCTGATCGCCTGTCCCGGCCATCGTCATCTGCGTCGCACGGAATGCAGTCGATTCGACCTCGATCGTCAGTTTCTCGACCGGGGTGACGAGCACATGGCTGCCGTCGGGCTCGCGGCGCAGAACGGTCGAGAACAGGCGGACCATGGCGGGGCGCTGGATCGGCGAGCCGCGGTAGGACCATGTGCCGTCGCGGGCGATGCGCATATCGCTGTTGCCGCAATGGGCGGGATTCCATTGGTCGACCGGGGCGGGGCCGCCGCGCTGCTCGATGGCCGCGGCCAGATCGGCAAGGCTTTTGCCCTGGGCTTCCAGGGGATGGCGGCGTTCGGGCATGGCGGGGCGCCTTAATGCAAATATGCAACGCTACAAACTCCGTTCGGCCTGAGCCTGTCGAAGGCCTGCCCTTCAGGGTAGAAAGGACAGGCCTTCGACAAGCTCAGGACGAACGGTATGAGGGGGCAATGAGCGAAGCACGCACGGCAATCGTTACCGGAGGCGGCAAGCGCGTCGGCGAGGCGATCGTACGGGCGCTGCTGGTCGATGGCTGGAGCGTCGTCGCCCATGTCCATCATGACGGCGACGCGGTTGCCGATGGGGCGGTGAAGGCGGTGGCCGACCTTGCCGAGCCCGACTGCGCGGCGCGCATCTTCTCGGCGGCGGGCGGGCTCCCGCCGGTGCGCCTGCTGGTCAACAATGCGGCCCGGTTCGCCGAGGACCGGCTGGGATCGGCGAGCCCGCAGGAGTTCGACGCGCACATGGCGGTCAACGCGCGCGCGCCGATGCTGCTGATCGACGAGCTGGCGCGGCGCCACGACGGCGGCGAGGCGCTGATCGTCAATCTGACCGACGCGAAGCTGGCCGCGCCGAACCCCGATTTCCTGAGCTATACGCTGAGCAAATATGCGCTGTCGGGACTGACCGAAGTGGCCGCCCGGGCGCTGGCGGGCAGGGGCATCAGGGTGAATGCGATCGCGCCGGCGCTGATGCTCCCGTCCGGCGAGCAGGCTTCGGCCAATTTCGAACAAGTGCACGCGCTCAATCCGCTGGGGCGCGGGATCGAGGTTGCCGATGTCGTCGCCGCGCTCCGCTTCCTGATTGATTCGCGCGGCATGACCGGCCAGACGCTGACGCTCGACGGCGGCCAGCGGTTCATGAACCTGGCGCGCGACGTCCAGTTTCTCGAGCAGGAAGACTGACATGGCCGACGAAGCGGCAAGGCTGCAGGGGATGATCCCGGATCATCTGAAGGTTCGCCAGAGCCGGATCCTGCTCGATTCGCTCGAGGTGATGACCGACATCGGCTTCCATGAATTCGAGGTCGGATCGCCCCAGCGGCTGCTGGTGACGGTGGAAATCTGGCTGGAGGACCTCGAGCCGCCGGCGGACGACGATCACGGCTCGGCGTGGAACTACGACTATCTTCGAAGCGAGGTGATCCGCATCGCCCAGCAACGGCGCTACAACCTCCAGGAAACGCTGGTTCACGCCATTTTTCAGCGGGTGGCGGCGACGCGCGGGGTGAAGGCGCTGCGCGTGAAAAGCGTGAAGCCGGACGTTTACGACGACGCGAAAGGGGTGGGCGTGGAGATCGCTTCGACCCCTCCGGATTATCGCTGAACTGCGATGAATCCTGCTTCGGGCGCCATGAATTGGCGATGCCTCCGCCACAATCGGAACAAATTTCGTTGCGCGGCCATTATCGCTTCATTAAGGGTGGCGCGTATCTGCCGATGATATGTTAATACATCGGTGGGTTCCAGGACAGCCGGGTCGCGTCGCAGCCGCTGCTCGGTCGGGTCATGGAACGACCACGGAATTGTCGAGGAGACTTGCGGCTTAATGTCCTACGCCAATCGCAAACAGATGAGCTCCAACCGCACGGCGGCGATCATCATCGTGGCGCTCATCCACATTGCCCTCGGCTATGCCTTGGTGACCGGCCTTGCCTATAACGTCATCAAGAAGGCCGCCGAGGATCTGAAGACCTTCGACGTCGAGGACGAGCCGCCGCCCCCCGAGGAGCCGCCGCCCCCGCCGGAACAGACGGAGGTTCCGCCTCCGCCCCAGGTCGTCGCTCCGCCTCCGATCGTTCGCACGAACACGGTCGCTCCGCCGATCATCTCGACGCCGGTCGCTCCGCCGCCGGTGATCACCCCGGTCGCCCGCCCCGCGCCGCCGGCGCCGCCGGCCCCGCCGCCTCCGAGGGTTTCGCAGGCCGCGCGCGCCAAGGGCAATCTCGTCTCGCTGTTTTCGACCGACGATTATCCGCAGTCGGCGATCCGCAACGAGGAGTCGGGCACGACCGCGGTCCGCATGACGATCGGCACCGACGGCCGGGTCAGCGACTGCACCATCACCTCCTCGTCGGGTTCTTCGGCGCTCGACAATGCGACCTGCAGCATTCTTCGCCGCAGGGCGCGGTTCACGCCGGCCAAGGACCAGGCCGGCAACCCGATCTCGGATAGCTTCAGTCAGCGCATCCGCTGGGAACTTCCCGCGGAATGATTTTCAACACACGGTTAGATATTCAATAGGAAAGTCAAACATATGGCAGCTCCCACCCTGATCCTCGCGGCCGCGGCCGCCGCTCCCGCCGGCGATAACCCCTACGGCCTTCTCCAGGCTCTGCAGGAAGGCGGCCTGATTTCGTGGACCGTCTTCATCATCCTGGTCGCGATGTCGATCTTCAGCTTCTACATCCTGTTCACCAAGCTGCTTCAGCAGCAGAAGATCATGAGCCAGGCCAACAAGGTCCGCGCCAGCTTCTGGAACTCGCCCAACCTGCGCGAGGCCGCCACCAAGCTGGAGCAGCGCAGCGCCTATCGCGCGATCGTCGAAGACGCGCTGGTGGCCCAGGACCAGCACAGCAAGCTGACCGACCCGGTCGACCAGCATGACTGGATGGCCAATTCGCTGGCCCGCTCGCAGGGCGCCATCTCGAACCGTCTCGGCGAAGGCCTGGCCTTCCTCGCGACCGTCGGTTCGACCGCTCCGTTCATCGGCCTGTTCGG
>CBFGLY010000200.1:0-3218 GCA_965649725.1 uncultured Sphingomonas sp. | reverse complement strand
CGTCAGGCTCATAACCTGAAGGTCGCAGGTTCAAATCCTGCCCCCGCAACCAACACATCAGCCGCCTTCGGGCGGCTTTTTTGTTGCCTGGGCCCGGCACGCAACCGAACCGCGCCCGAAACGCTTATTCCCCCATGACCGAACCCGGCCAGACCCTGCGCTGGTGGACCGTCCAGCGCGGTCCCGGCCCGATCGTCGCGACCGCAATCCACGACGGCCACGAACTTCGTCCCGAGGTCGCAGCTGCAATGAAGCTGTCTGAGGCCGGCCGACTGCGCGAAGAGGACCCCTTCACCGGCCAGGCGATCCTCGACGTCTCGACGCACATCATCGCCCACCGCTCAAGGTTCGAGTTCGACCTCAACCGCGATAGCGAGGGCGCCGTCTACCGCACGCCCGAGCAGAGCTGGGGCCTCGAAGTCTGGCATGGTGAGTGCGACGACGGCCTGTGCACGCGCTCGCTCGACATTCATGCCGCTTACTACCGAATGCTCGGGCACCTGCTTGACGAGGTCGCCTCGGTCCACCCCCGGTTCGTCTTGCTTGATGTTCACAGCTACAACCACCGCCGTGACGGACCTGACGGCGAGCCAACGCCTCAACAGGATGCGCCCGACATCAACATCGGCACCTTCTCGATGCCGCGTGAGCAATGGGCCTTCCTGCTCGATCCACTGATGGAGGCGATGCGCGGCTTCGACTTCAATGGCCGCCACCTCGACGTCCGCGAAAATGTCGCCTTCCAGGGCAAGGGCGAGCAGACCCGCTTCGTCCATGAACGCTATCCCGGCCGAGGCTGCGCAATCGCGCTCGAATTCAAGAAATTCTTCATGGACGAATGGACCGGCGAGCCCGACCCGGCCGAGCTCGACGCCATGCGCCGCTTCATCTCCTTCACCGCCGAAACAGCGGAAGATCTGCTGGGATGAGCAGCAAGCCCCACCTCGCCGTCGCACCCCAATCGTTCGAGCCGAAGTTCGGCAAGGGCGGCGCGCTTCGCCAGCCGGTGGGCAATAACGGTCGGGCCCATATCGACCGCTGGCTTCCCTTCCTGGTGCTCAGCCGGACAAGCCAACCCGCAGCCAGCCTGGCCCGCCGGATTGCGATCGACAGCCCTTCCTACCTCATCTGGTCCGCCGAGGATGACCTTGCAGCCCTATCGGCCTTGGAAGAGCTTGCCGGTTGCCTGGCCGGCAAATCCGGCCGCCTGCTGGTCATCACGATCGACGACCAGCCAATGCAACCCGCAAGCGAGGGATCGCAGGACCTTCCGCCGTTCGTCGCGCAAATCGGAGCCGGCGACCAGGGCGATCTCGGGCGGGCTGCCGCGACGCTCGACAAGGCGCTCCACCAAATCGAAATCGACTTGCGTCACTGCAAGGTCGAACGGGTGCCGTTCGTGCCGATTCTTCCAAGGTCCTTCGATCGGTTGCTGAATGGGCTCGAGCGGGTCGAACGGCTCACCTTGCGAGTGCCGCAAATCCATCGCCGCGGCGACGGGGTGGACTATCCCGCCATCCGCCACGACCTGGCCGCGGCTATCGGCGATGCGCTGCTCAAGACGGCTTGCGCCTTCCTTGACGATGGCAGTTCGCCAGTCCCGGTTCACTACCGGTCCCTCGGACGAAGCGCCTATCTCGCCGCCGCGCTGAAGGCCGACCGAAAGCTCGACGAGGTTGCAAGAAGCTTCGACTTCCTCCTCTCAATTTCCCCGATCGACACGGCCAAGGCTTATGAACGGTTCGTCGCGACGAACGAAAATGAAGAACCGCACTTCCATTATCGTCCGCTGACCGTCGATCCGGACATCGCGAAGCGGGATCTCTACTCGATCGACCTCGATGCGCTCGAGGATCCGATGCTCGAGCAGTTGCTCGGCGAGAAGAGGCGCGAGCTGGATGCGCAGCTGACCATGCTGGCGACGCGCAACACGCCCTCGTTCCGGCCGGCATCGATGTTCCTCTACGGGTCGGTCGAAGCGCCGCTCCTTGCCGACGCGGAGGTGATCCTGGCGGCATCGTCGAAGGACCCTCCCCGCGGAGCCGCGGTCGGCGCGCTGGAGGTTGCCGACGCTGCCCGCCGCCTTGCCGGACGATACGCCGCAACCGACCCGGCCTTCGCACCCGATATCCAGGTCCGCGACGATGTCGCCGGACTGCTCGTGTCGGGGCACAAGCTGATGATTGCGTCCGACACGGTGATGCCGGCGCATCGGCTCGACGCGCTCCTCGCCCATGAGGTGAGCGTCCATCTCCTGACCTACTTCAACGGAGCCGCGCAGGGCCTCACCATCTTCCGCACAGGGCTGGCCGGCTATGAGGGCATCCAGGAGGGGCTTGGGGTCTTCGCCGAATGGTCGAGCGGCGGCCTGACCCGGACGCGCCTTCGCTTGCTTGCCGCCCGCGTGGTCGCGGTCGAAGCGATGCTGAAGGGCGCGACATTCATCGACGTCTATCGTTTGCTCCACCGCGACCATGGTTTTTCGCGCAAAGGGGCATTCGGAATCGCGGCGCGGGTGTTCCGCTCGGGCGGCCTTGCCAAGGACGCCATCTACTTGCGGGGCTTCCGCGAAATCATGAACCTCGTCCGGTCGGGCGCCTCGCTGGAACCCTTCTGGCTCGGCAAGATCGCGGCGCGGCATGCCCCGGCGATCGAGGAACTTTTGCAGCGCGGGCTGGTTCAGGCCCCTCGGTTCACTCCCCTCTTCCTGGCTCATGACGAGGCGAAGCTGCGTATCGCGGCCCTGCGCAAGTCGGACAGTCTCGAAGAGGTGCTGGCAGGAGCTTAAGCCCGGTGCTGATTGCCTTTTTCATCAACGATCTGGAACGCGAGCATGCGGGATACACGACCACCATCCTCGCTCACCAGGCCGCGATGCGGGGCCACCGCGTCTGCTACCTGACGCCGTCGGATTTCGTGGTCCGGCCCGACGACAGCCTGTCGGCGCACGCCCGTTTCCTTCCGAAGAAAAAATATAAGGACAACAAGGAATTCTTCGCAGCGCTGAAATCGACCCAGTGCAAGGTCGAGCCGGTCGACATGGGCGAGGTCGACGTGCTGATGCTCCGCAACGACCCGTCGATCGATTTCGAAACGCCCTGGGCGATGGAGGCCGGCATCTTGTTCGGGCGCGAGGCGGCGAAGCGCGGCGTCATCGTCCTCAACGACCCCGACAGCCTTGGAAGGGCCACCAACAAGCTTTATTTCCAGAGCTTCCC
>CBFGLY010000199.1:0-3220 GCA_965649725.1 uncultured Sphingomonas sp. | reverse complement strand
GGCGTGTCGGCGGCCGAGGTCATCATGACCCAGCTCCACGCCGGCGGTAAGTTCGAAAACACCAGCGACGACAACGCCTACAAGGTCTCCGGCGGTCTCCACGGCGTCGGCGTGTCGGTCGTCAACGCGCTCAGCGAATATCTCGATCTCACCGTCTGGCGCGACGGCGAGGAGCATTACATGCAGTTTCGCCACGGCGACGCGGTTGCGCCGCTGAAGGTCGTCGGCAAGGCGCCGGAAGGGAAGAAGGGCACCCGCGTGACCTTCCTCCCCAGCCCCGCGACCTTCAAGATTACCGAGTTCGACTTCGAACGGCTCGAGCATCGCTACCGCGAACTCGCCTTTTTGAACTCGGGCGTTCGCCTGGTCCTCGCCGACGCGCGGCACGAGGAACGGGTCGAGCATGAGCTATTCTACGAGGGCGGGATCGCCGCCTTCGTGAAGTGGCTAGACCGGGCAAAGACGCCGCTCTTCCCCGAGCCGATCGCCATTTCGGCGGTCCGCGACGGCATCGGCATCGATGTCGCGCTCGAATGGAACGACAGCTATTACGAAAATGTCCTGCCGTTCACGAACAACATCCCGCAGCGCGACGGCGGCACCCACTTGGCGGCCTTCCGCGCCGCGCTGACCCGCACCTTGAACAGCTATGCCGAGAAGTCTGGCCTGCTGAAGAAGGAGAAGGTCAACCTCACCGGCGACGACATGCGCGAAGGCCTGACCGCGATCGTCTCGGTCAAGCTGCCCGACCCCAAGTTCAGCTCGCAGACCAAGGACAAGCTGGTCAGCTCCGAAGTCCGCCAGCCCCTGGAAGCTCTGATGGGCGACAAGATGAGCGAATGGCTGGAGGAGCATCCGGCCGACGCCCGCGCCATCGTTCAGAAGATCATCGACGCCGCCGCCGCCCGCGAGGCCGCCCGCAAGGCGCGCGAACTGACCCGGCGCAAGGGCGTGATGGACATCGCCTCGCTGCCCGGCAAGCTGGCCGATTGCCAGGAACGCGATCCCGCGCTTTCCGAACTGTTCCTAGTCGAGGGTGACTCGGCCGGCGGCTCGGCCAAGCAGGGCCGTAACCGCCACAACCAGGCGATCCTGCCCCTGCGCGGCAAGCTGCTGAACGTCGAGCGGGCCCGCTTCGACCGGATGCTGTCGAGCCGCGAGATCGGCACGATCATCCAGGCGCTCGGCACCGGCATCGGCCGCGAGGAATTCAACCTCGAAAAGCTGCGCTACCACAAGATCGTCATCATGACCGACGCCGACGTCGACGGCGCGCATATCCGCACGCTCTTGCTGACCTTCTTCTATCGGCAGATGCCGGAGTTGATCGAGGCGGGCCATCTGATGATCGCCCAGCCGCCGCTCTACAAGGTCGCTCGCGGCCGCTCCGAAGTCTATCTGAAGGACGACGCGGCGCTCGACGATTATCTGGTCGATGCCGGGCTCGACGGGCTGGTGCTCGACACCGACGGCGGCCAGCGTTCGGGCGACGATCTGCGCGTCCTGATCGAGCATGCCCGCCGCATGCGCACCCTGATGCGCTATGCGCCAAAGAAGTACGACCCGGCGCTGGTCGAGGCGCTGGCCTTGCTCGGCGCGCTCGATCCCGGCCTCAAGCCTGCTCAGAAATCCGATGCCATCGCCTTCGTCGCGCAGTGGCTGGGTCAGGGCGATCCCGAAGCGGCCTGGTCGGGCGAGATTGCCGAGGAAGGCGGCTACATCCTTCGCCGCCTGTGGCGCGGCGTCACCGACGCGACCATCGTCGAGCCCGGCTTCCTTCACTCGACCGAAGCGCGCAAGCTCCACGCCCTCGCCGCCGAGCAGGCCGAGGTTTACGCCAAGCCATCGACGCTGAGGACGCTCAAGAAGACGGCTCAGACCGATCAGCCGGAGGCGGAGGAAGGCGAGGAGCAGGAGACCAAGGGCAAGGCGATCCCGGTCACCCGCCCGTCGGAATTGCTCGATGCGGTCCTCGCCGCCGGGCGCCGCGGCCTCAGCATCCAGCGCTACAAGGGCCTTGGCGAGATGAACGCCGAGCAATTGTGGGAAACCACGCTCGACCCCGCCAACCGCTCGCTGCTCCGCGTCGAGGCCAACCAGGCCGACGTCGCCGACGAAATCTTCACCCGCCTGATGGGCGACGTCGTCGAACCGCGCCGCGAATTCATCCAGGAGAACGCCCTCTCCGTCGCGAACCTCGACGTTTGAGGAACCGGGCGCGGCGGCAAAGGTTGGCGAGGGCGTGAGCGCAGCTACGACCATCACCGTCGCTTCCTATAATATGCGCAAGGCGATCGGGACGGACCGCAAGCGCCGCCCCGACCGCGTGCTTCACGTCCTGCAGCAGATCGACGCCGACGTGGTGGCGCTGCAGGAGGCGGACAAAAGGATGGGCGGACGCGGCGCCGCCGTGCCGCACGAGCTGATCGACAGCCACGGCCTCTACAAGCCGGTGCCGTTCCGGGTCCGTCACAAGCGCGCGCTGGAGATGCTGCCGGGGGGTCTTCATGCCGAGCGGCTGCTCAAGCTCAACACCCGCAACCTCGGCTGGCACGGCAATGCCCTGCTGGTGAAGCCGCACATCGGCATCCTCGATGTCGCGGCGCTCGACCTGCCGATGCTGGAGCCGCGCGGCGCGGTGATGGCGGAGCTGCTGGTCCACGACCGGCCGGTGCGCGTGATCGGGATGCACCTCGACCTCTCCGGCTTGTGGCGGCGGCGCCAGTTGCGCTCGATCATGGAGGCGGTGTCGCGGCGGCCGCACAAGATGCCGACGATCCTGATGGGCGACACCAACGAATGGCGCGACGCGGCCGGCTGCCTCAAGGATTTGAACGGCAGCTACCGCATTGCCCCGACCGGTCCCAGCTTCCACGCCCGGCGGCCCATCGCCGCGCTCGACCGGATCATCGTCGACCATCGGCTCGGGATCGAAGCGGCCGGGGTCCACGCCAGCCCCGAGGCCCGGACGGCGAGCGATCACTTGCCGATCTGGGCGCGGGTAACGCTTTAAACTGGCCGCTCATCCTGAGGAGCCATTGAGCCTGTCGAAATGGCGTCTCGAAGGACCCTTCGAGACGGGCCTTCGACTTCGCTCAGTCCCTCCTCAGGATGAGCGGATAAGGCGATTACCCAGCAGCCATCTTCCTTTGGCGCCGCCGCTGGATCGACGACCCGATCCCCATCGATTCGCGATATTTGACGACGGTGCGCCGGGCGG
>CBFGLY010000198.1:0-3232 GCA_965649725.1 uncultured Sphingomonas sp. | reverse complement strand
GTGTAGGCGTAGAACGACGCCGTGCCGCCCGCAGTGATTCCGACCACCAGGAAGGCCTCGCGCGGGTGATCCTTGAACAGCGTGAGCAAGCTCGACCGGCGGCGTTCCGGGTGCGCCGCCGCATTCTCGTAGCTCAGCGTCTCGTCCAGCCCGCGGCGGATGAAGAAGACGACCACGGCAAGAAGCGCGCCCACGGCAAAGCCGATCCGCCATCCCCAGGCATACATCTCCGCTTCGCCGAGGAGATTCTGGAGGAGCACGAGCAAGGCCAGAGCCGCAAGCTGCCCTCCGATAATCGTCACATAAAGGAAGCTCGACCAGAAACCGCGCCGCTGCCGGTCGGCCATCTCGGACATGTAGGTCGCGCTCGATCCATATTCGCCGCCGAGGCTCAGGCCCTGCGTCATGCGCGCAATCAGCAGGATCGCGGGCGACCACAACCCCGCATGCTCATAGGTCGGGGCCATCGCGATCATCAGCGACCCGATGCACATCAGGGATACCGAGAGTGTCAGCCCCGCCTTCCGCCCGCGATGGTCGGCGTAAATCCCCATGATCCACGCGCCGATCGGCCGCATGACGAAGCCGACGGCGAAAACGGCCGCCGTCTGCAACAGCTGCGCGGTCTGGTCGGCTTTGGGAAAGAATGACGGCGCGAAATAGAGGGCGAAGCTGGCATAGACATACCAGTCGAACCATTCGACCAGATTGCCCGCCGATCCGCCGACGATGTTCTTGAGCCGGCGGCGATGACCGCCGGGATTATCCGGCATCGCTCGTCGCCGGCCCCCTGACCCGCCTGGCATTGCCGGCCGCGAAGAGGAAGTAGAGAACCAGGCCCCCCGCGTTCCAGATCAGGAACCACTCCTGCGTGTGCCTCGGCAAACTGTAGAACAGATAGGCGCAGCCGAGGATTCCGACGAGGCCGGTGAACATCGGCAGCGGAGTCCGGAAGGTGCGCTGGGCCTCGGGATCTCGGCGGCGCATGACGAGCATCGCCGCGCAGACCGCGATGAAAGCGGTCAGCGTGCCGGCGTTGGCCAGCGCCACCAGCTCGTTAAGAGGCACCAGGCCGGCGAGGATTCCGACCACGACCGCGGTGAACAGCGTGATCCGGACCGGGTTGCGCCGCCCCGACAGCCGCGCCAGCCGCCCCGGCAACAGCCCGTCGCGGGACATGGCGAGGAAGATCCGGCTCTGCCCGTAGAAGAAGGCCAGGATGACGGTCGGCAAACCCACCGAAGCCGACAGCGCGAGCAGCTTGCTCGCTACCGGCCAGCCGATATCGCGCAGGATCTGCGCCAGCGGGTCCGCGCCCTTGGCGAAGCGCTCATAGGGCTCCGCCCCGATTGCCGCCGCGCCGACCGCCATATAGATGACGACGCAGACCAGCATCGATCCGATGATCCCGATCGCCAGGTCGCGCGATGGGTTCTTGGCTTCCTCTGCCGCCGTCGCGATCGCGTCGAACCCGTAGAAGGCGAAGAAGATAATCGCCGCCGCCGCCATCACTCCGACCTCTTCGCCCGGCGGTCCGTGCTTGGCGAAGCCGTAGGGCATGAACGGCTCGAAGAAATCCGAATTGAAGGCAGTCAGCGCGATGGCCACGAACATCAGCAGCGCCAGCATCTTCACCGCGACCAGGAAGCTGTTGAGATTGGCGCTTTCCCTCAGGCCGATGACCAGGGCGCCGGCGATGACGGCGATGATGAACACCGCCGGGAAGTTGAACACGCCGCCCAGCGCCGGCGCCGTCGCCAGCGCCTCGGGAATGCCCACGAGCGGCGAGAAATAGCCCGACCAGCCGACCGAAACGGCGCTGACGACCAGGCTATATTCCAGGATCAGCGACCAGCCGACGAACCAGGCAATCAGCTCGCCGAACACGACATAGCTATAGGTATAGGCCGATCCCGACGCGGGGATCATGGTCGCGACCTCCGCATAGGCCAGGGCGGCGGCCGCGCAGATCACTCCGGCGATGACGAAGCTCAGCATCATCGCCGGCCCGGCCTTGTCCGCGGCGGTCCCGATGAGCACGAGAATTCCGGTGCCGACGATCGCTCCCACGCCGAGAAAGATCAGGTGAGGCCAGCCGAGCGAGCGCTTGAGCCGATGCTCCTCCGGCACCTCGTCATGCGCGGCAACGATCTTGCGGTAATTCCAGCTCATGGTCGGCCCCTTCCCCCTGCCGGCGATGCGGCTAATAATCCTTGCTGACTCGGACATTGGCGCTGGTCCGTCCGATCGTCGAAATGGACGATAGCAGCGAGAGCCAGCGCGTCACCTGATATTCCACCCGCGTCGCCGAATAGCCCTGCCCGTCCGTGATCACCTCCACGAACAATTTGCGGCCGATATATTTGCCGGCGGAAATCGCGGTCTTCTGGCCCGTCGCCACGTCGGCTGGAAGAATGCGCAGCCGGTCGAGCCCGACCGCCCGCCGAACCGCGTTGATCGGGTCGAGACTGCCCGACCCCGACTGGAGCGCCGCAACCGCGGACGCCAACTGCACTGCTTCGGGCGCCGACAGGTTGGTGATCGAGGTCCCGAACAGGATCCGCGACAAAAGCTCGTCCTGGGGCAGCTGCGGAACGCTTGCGAAGCGGATTTCCGGATGGAGCCCGGTCCCTCCGACGATCACGCTGGCATCCAGGCCCTGCACCTGCGCCTCCGCCCGGATATCGAGCAGCGGGTCGGGCGGACTCTCGCCGCGGAAGCGGATCAGGCCACGCTCCAGCCGGAAATTGCGCCCGGCGAAGTCATAGTCGCCGCGGATGAGATCGGCCCGGCCGGTGAAGCGCGGCTGATCGGCCGTCCCTCCTATCTTGAGGCTGGTTCGCCAGCGGCTGTCTATTCCGAGCCCGCGGACGGTCAGATCCCCTCCGGAAACGTCGAAATCGAGTTTCCATGGGGTAAGCTCGGCGACTTCGATCACCTCGTCGGCATTGCCGCCCACGTTGCGGACGTTGAGCTGCGGCACCGAGGCAGCGGCGCTGGCCCGTCCAAGCGTGAACCTTCCGCTGTCCAGGTGGAACTTGCCGCTGATCGTGCCGCCCTCTCCGGTCGACCGGACCGACAGGGGGCCGGTAACCGTCGCCGCAATGTCGTCGCGCGCCAGGAGCCGGGCGCGGCTGGTCTGGAAATTGAGGTCGAGACCGGTCTTGCCGCCCGAGAAGACGACAACGCCGTTTCCGCTGAGCGATCCGCCGCCCGGTGTCGTGCCGTTGAT
>CBFGLY010000197.1:0-3244 GCA_965649725.1 uncultured Sphingomonas sp. | reverse complement strand
CCGTCGTAGTCCACGCTTTTCCCTTCGCTCGGGCGCCCCTTACCGCCCGGTGCCCGCGATTTCCATTGCGAACGACTCGCAATTGGTCAGAGAAGGCCGACTTCTTCGATGCCGAAACGCGTCAGCGCGTTCCCCAAGGAGGGGGGCGGAGCCTTGGTGAAGACGGCAATTCCGGGAGGCGGCCGATCGGGCCAGGATTGGCCTTGGGTCAGATATGCGATCCGCCTGGCAATCCCGGGGCCGCCGTCGACCTGCTTGATGCCCGGTATTGCTTGCGCAATTTCATCGGCCAGCAGCGGGAAGTGGGTGCACGCCAGGACCATCACGTCCATCTCGCTGCCCCGCGGCCGGGCGATCATCGGGGCGATCGCCTGCCGCACCGCGTCGACGGAAACTTCGCCGCCAGCGAGCTTGGCCTCGGCCAGCTCGACCAATTCCGGGCTTCCGTGGCGAATGACCGTGCAGTCGGCGGCGAAGCGGGCGGAGAGGTCGTCGACGTAAGGCTGGCGGACAGTTGCCTCGGTCCCAAGAACCCCGATCACTCGCGACTTTGACATTTCCGCTGCCGGTTTGACGGCGGGAACGGTGCCGACAATGGGAATGTCGAGCGCGGCCCGGGCATGGTCGAGGGCGATGGTCGAAGCCGTGTTGCAGGCGATCACCGCCAATCGAGGCTGAAAGCGGTCGACCAGTCGTCCAAGCAGGGCGGGAACGCGTTCGGCAAGCTCGGCATCGGACCGCTTACCGTAGGGAAAACCGGCGCTGTCCGCCGCATAGACGACCGGAGCATTGGGCAGCAGCGCGCGCGTTGGGCCAAGGACGGAAAGCCCGCCCACGCCGGAATCGAAAAACAGGAGCGGGGCGGAGGGGTTCATAGGACTTCATCCTCCCCAGCCTTTGCTGGGGAGGGGGACCGCGCATCGCGCGGTGGAGGGGTTCTTCCGGCGCAGGTCATCACAATCTTGCTCAAAACAGACTCCATGTTCCTCGCCACATCGCTGGCCGCGAACCTTAACGTCTCAATTCCTCGACTTTTAGCCCAGGCGTCACGCCGGCCGTCATGATCGATCTGCAGTTCGAAATCATGTGACGGGCCGTCGACCTCAATCGCAAGCGATGCGGAGATGCAGAAGAAATCGAAAATGTAGGGACCAACGGGCCGCTGACGACGAAATCTGAAACCGCCCGGTCGCCGCTGGAGTTGGCGCCAAAGCAAAGCCTCGGGTTGGGACAATTTGCGGCGAAGCTTTCGGGCTTGAGTGACTGACAAAAGAAGAACCCCTCCACCATGCTTACGCATGGTCCCCCTCCCCAGCAACTGCTGGGGAGGATGGGCGTTGCGGCCTTCGAATGATCTGCTAGCAACGCGCAATGCCTGGCTGGTTTCTCCTTTTCCCTGTGATGCATTTGACGGCGTTTTTGATCGCCTACCTCCTGGGTTCGATTCCGTTCGGCCTGCTGTTGACGCGGGCCGCCGGCAAAGGGGACATCCGGGCGGTTGGGTCCGGCAATATCGGCGCGACCAACGTTCTTCGGACAGGGTCCAAGGCGCTTGCGGCCGCGACGCTCCTGCTTGACGGGGCAAAGGGCTTTGCGGCCGTGATCCTTGCCCAGATATTCTTGCCGGAAGCAGTGAATTTCGCGGCTGCCGGCGCGATCATCGGACACCTTTACCCGGTCTGGCTCCGGTTTAAGGGCGGCAAGGGCGTCGCGACTCTCCTGGGAGTATTGGCGGCCCTGCTGCCGGAAGCTGCATTGGTCTACGCGATCGTGTGGATCGGTTTGCTCATCATTATACGGATCAGCTCCGTGGCGGGCATGGCCGCTGCGATCAGCGCGCCCGTCACTGCGGCGATGCTTGGCGAGCAGATGCTGTTCCCGCTGCTGCTCGGCTTCGCACTGCTAATCATCTGGAAGCATCGCCAGAATATCCGGCGCCTGGCGAAGGGCGAGGAACCACGCCTCGGTTCGACGACAAGGTGAGTGCGCAACCCGAGTTGATCGACCGGATCAGGCTGATCCGGACGGCGGGCATCGGCCCGATCGCCTATCGGCAATTGCTGGCCCGGTTCGGCAGCGCCGCCGCGGCGCTCGATGCCATTCCCGATCTCGCCGGCCGCGGCGGCGGGAAGCCTCCCGCGATCTTCGCCAGGGACAAGGCCGAGCGCGAAGCCAGCGCGGTGGAGAAGATCGGCGCGCGCTACCTGAGCCTGGGACAGGGCCTTTATCCCCGCGCGCTGGCGGAACTGGAAAATGCGCCGCCTTTATTGACGGCCAAGGGCGATCTTTCGCTGCTCGAACGGCCGATGGTCGCCATCGTCGGCGCTCGCAATGCCAGCGCGGCTGCCTGTCGCTTCGCCCGGGGGCTGGCCCATGAGCTGGGGCGCGAGGAGGTGGCCGTTGTTTCGGGCCTGGCCCGCGGGATCGACAGCGCGGCCCATGACGGATCGCTGGACAGCGGGACGATCGCCGTGATCGCCGGCGGCATCGACTTTTATTATCCGCCCGAAAATGAGGCCCGGCAGAAGGATATCGCCGAGCGCGGCCTGCTCATCGCGGAGATGCCCCCGGGGACCGAGCCGAGGGCCCGTCACTTCCCCTATCGCAACCGCATCATCGCCGGGCTGGCCGCCGGGACGGTTGTCGTGGAGGCCGCGCCTCGTTCAGGATCGCTCATCACCGCACGGCTTGCGGCGGAAGCGGGGCGAGAGGTGATGGCCGTGCCCGGCTCTCCACTCGATCCGCGTGCGCAGGGCTGCAATCAGCTCATCCGCGACGGGGCGACGCTGATTCAAGACGCCGCGGACGTGCTGGAAACACTTCGTCCCGTCGGCGGCGGAGTCGCCAGCCGCCGGGCCGCATTCGAGCATGAGCCGCCCCAACCGGTCGAACCCGATGGCGATCTCCGCGCACGGATCGAGGAGCTTCTCGGTCCGTCGCCAGTGCCCGTGGACGAAATCGTCCGCTTGGCCGAAGCACAAGCGGGCGCCGTCCAGCTGGTGCTGCTCGAACTGGAACTTGGCGGGCGGCTCGAACGTCACGCCGGAGGCAAGGTCAGCCTGGCCGCTTGACGGGAATCCCCGCTGCCGGAAAATCGCGCGTACGTACGTATAGGAATGAACCCGCTTGAAACTCGTCGTCGTTGAATCGCCGGCCAAGGCGAAGACCATCGAAAAATATCTCGGCCCCGGCCACCGCGTGCTGGCCAGCTACGGCCATGTCCGCGACCTGCCGCCCAAGGACG
>CBFGLY010000196.1:0-3252 GCA_965649725.1 uncultured Sphingomonas sp. | reverse complement strand
GGCGGCAAGGCGATGACCTATTACGGCCGCTGGACCTACAAGTATGAAGAGGGTGCCAGGCAGGGCGCGGCTGGCGTGCTGGTCATCCACGAGACGGAACCCGCCTCCTACGGCTGGAACACGGTCAAGAACAGCAATACCAACACCATGTTCGACATCGTTCGCGCCAATCCCGGCGCCGAGCACCCGCCGCTCGAAGGCTGGATCCAGCGCGACCTTGCACAGAAGATCTTCGCGGCGTCCGGTCTCGACCTGGAAGCGATGAAGGCGGCGGCCCGCAAGAAGGACTTCCAGCCGGTGGCGCTCAAGGCCGGCCTGACTGCGCACGGCACGGCCAACACGGAGGTGATCACCTCGCAGAATGTCGTTGGAATCCTGCCCGGCACCACCCGGCCCGACGAGACCGTGATCTACACGGCGCACTGGGACCATCTTGGCATCGGCCAGCCCGACGCCAATGGCGATCGCATCTACAATGGCGCGCTCGATAACGGGTCGGGCCTTTCCCACCTGATCGAGCAGGCCCGCGCATTCGCCCGTGAGCCGCGGACGCAGCGGTCGGTCGTCTTCCTCGCCGTCACCGCCGAGGAGAAGGGTCTTCTCGGCAGCGAATATTATGCGGCCAATCCGCTTTATCCGCTGGGCAAGACGGCGGGCGTGCTCAATACCGATTCCATGGGCGTATTCGGGCCCGCTCGCGATTTCTCGATCTCGGGCACTGCGAAGCTCGGCCTGCTCGATCTGCTGGTCGCGGAGGGCCAAAGGATGGGCCGCAGCTTCACGCCCGACCCGCATCCCGAAAGCGGCGGTTTCTACCGGTCCGATCACTTCTCCTTCGCCAAGGTCGGCGTTCCGGCCGTGTCGTTCAAATCGGGCCTCAACCTGGTCGACGGCGGCGTATCGCGCGGCGAGGCGATCAGCAGGGAATATACCGAGAAGCGCTATCACCAGCCCGATGACGAGTGGCAGCCGAGCTGGAAGTTCGACGGCATCGCCGCGGACGCCGCGCTGCTGCATGCGGTCGGCCGCGATCTCGCCAATTCCGGCGCCTGGCCGAACTGGAGCCAGGACAGCGAGTTCCGTGCAACCCGCGACCAGACCGCCGGAGAACGCGGAGGTTCCGCGCCTCCCGCCACGACCCCCGGCGAACGCGGATGAGCGAAACGCTCGAGCCTGCTCTGCCGACGGAATTGGATGAGCAGGCCGAGCGCGTCATGCGCCGCCTTTGCGACCAGGAGTTGAGCGTCGCGACGGCGGAAAGCTGCACCGGCGGAATGCTGGCATCGCTGCTGACCGACATCGAGGGATGCGGCCGCGGGTTCGAGCGCGGCTTTGTCACCTACAGCGGGGAGTCGAAGCAGGAGTTGCTCGGCCTCTCCCGCGACAAGGTCGAGGACAATGAGGCGGTCAACGCGGAGGTAGCGCGCGACATGGCGCAGGGGGCGCTCGACCGGTCCAGGGCGGATATCGCGCTGTCGGTGACGGGCTTCGCGGGCCCGGGCGGCCCGGGCGACGAGGAGGGCCTGGTGTTCATGGCCTGCGCGCGCCGCGGTTCGCAAACCCGGATCGTCGAGCGCCATTATGGCGCTGTCGGTCGAGGCGCGGTCCGTATCGAGGCCCTCAAGACCTTGCTGGACATGCTCGACGAAGCATTTTGACCCGCGCCGGGTTCTCTTTTCGTTCCGGACTGACTAAGGGTCGAGTCGGGAAGGAGACTCAGCATGACCGACCTTATTTTCTACACCAATCCCATGAGCCGCGGGCAGACGGTGCGCTGGATGCTGGAAGAGGTCGGCGCTCCTTACGACACGGAAATCCTCGACTATGGAACGTCGATGAAGGCCGAGCCCTATCTGTCGATCAATCCGATGGGCAAGGTCCCGGCGATCGCGCACAAAGGCAAGGTCGTCACGGAAGTGGCGGCGATCTGCTGCTACCTAGCCGACGCCTTCCCCGAGGTCGGTCTCGCCCCCGATCCCGCCGACCGCGCCGACTATTACCGCTGGATCTTCTTCACCTCGGGTCCGGTCGAAGCCGCGTTCAGCAACAAGGCGGCCGGCTTCGAGCCGACCCCGGAGCGGCAGCGGATGTTCGGCTATGGCAATTACGACCTGGCCATAAACACGCTGGAGAAAGCGCTGAGCGGGCGGGAGTATCTCGCGTCCAACCGCTTTACCGCGGCCGATCTGTTCGTCGGGGCGAACGTCAATTTCATGCTGCAGTTCAACCTGCTGGAGCCGCGCCCGATATTCACCGACTATGCCGCCAGGATGACCGATCGCGAGGCCTATCGGCGGGCGAAGGAGATCGACGCCCACCTGATCGCCGAGGCGCAGGCGGCGGGTTGAAAGCTCGTCATTGCGAGCGTAGCGAAGGCAATCCAGTGCGGCAGCTGGATTGCCGCGTCGCTTGTCGCTCCTCGCAACGACGGAGGTTTCGATGATTGATTCCGACCGGCTTCAGCAGGCCATCGAGCTCTACGATCGCTTCACCCATGAAGGCATGGACCGACGCGACTTCTTCGGGCGGATGACGGTGATTGCCGGAAGCGCCGCCGCCGCTACCGGCCTGATCGCCGCCATCGCCGCCAGTCCCGCCGCGGCGACCATCATCCCGGCCGGCGACAAGCGGCTCGTCACCCGCAAGGGGGAATTGGTCGAGGGCAATCCCCTGAAGGGCTATGTCGCGGTGCGCAAAGGCGCGCGCCGGCCGCCCGTCGTGGTCGTCATCCACGAGAACCGCGGTCTTAACGCCCACATCGAGGATGTTGCGCGGAGAATGGCGCTGGAGGGCTTCATGGCCGTAGCGCCCGACATGCTTTCCCCGGCCGGCGGCACTCCCGCGAACGAGGACGCGGCCCGCGACGCCATCGGCAAGCTCGACCTCGGCCAGTCGGTGAACCAGGCCGTCGACCTCATCGGACGGCTCAAGAAGGACCGGAAGACCAACGGCAAGGTCGGCATTGTCGGCTTCTGCTGGGGCGGCGCCTTCGTCGACCGGGTCGCGGTGGCCGCGGGAAGCGGGCTTGACGCCGGCGTGTCCTATTACGGCCCTGCCCCCGCGCCGTCAGACGCGGCCAAGGTCCAAGCTCCGCTGATGATCCACCTCGCCGGCCTCGACAAGCGCGTCGCCGAAACCGCCTTTCCGTGGATCGCGGCCCTCAGGAAAGCAGGCAAGTCGGTCGCCTACCATGGCTATGACGGCGTCAATCACGCCTTCAACAACGACACGTCGGCGGAGCGTTACGACAAG
>CBFGLY010000195.1:0-3252 GCA_965649725.1 uncultured Sphingomonas sp. | reverse complement strand
TGACGCCCAGCGCGGCGCCATAGCCGATAACGAGCAAGGTGCGGGGCAAGCGAAGCTGGACCAGCAGCAGATTGGCGAGTTCAGGGTCGATCGCCTGGGCCTCGCGCAGCGGAGCGAGAGGCAACAGCAGCTGAGCCGCAATGCAAGAAAGCAGGACCAAGGCGAGGAAAAGCCTCAAGCTTTCTGCCTCAGTCGTTCGATTTCAGGAAGCATCAACGGCCCCATGCACGTCCAAGGGCGGCCATCGGTCCAGATGGTTCTGGATCGGGCCCTTCTGGCCAGCGGGTGCGCCAGCCACGCCTGGCCGAGCGAATGCTGGTTCTGGCGATAGGTTGAGCGGAGCAGCACCTTCGGGGGATGCAGGGTCAGCATTTCCAAAGTGGCCCTGCCGCCTGGAAGCGGCCGCTGCCTAAAGCCCGCCAGCTCCATCCATTCGGCTCCGCTGCCCTTCGATGACAGGCTGAAGCCGCTGTCGGTCAGGAAAATCGCGTCCAATGTGCGCCCCCGACGGGCTTTTAGCCGCGCCAGCTTCCGTCGCCATTCGTCGGAGCGATGGGCATCTCCTAATCGCGACGCAACGAGAGTCATATTGCGCGCTACATCGTCAACGCTCTTAGGGAAGGGGAGGTCGATCGTTTTCACTCCCATTCGGCGGGCAATGGCCGCGCTCGACCGGCCTCCGCCGCCCATCGTCAGGACGAGGGTTGGGCGTGCCGTGATGACGCCCTCCAGGCTCCCCCGGTTGGCGGGATGGCGGCGGGCAAGCTTCCACAAGGGCGATTCCGCCGGGTCGTGGGACAGGCGACTTACGCTAGCGATCTCCGACGGGCGAGCGAGCAGCAGCAGATATTCGTCGGTGCACAGGTTCAATGAGGCGACGCGGACCGCGCTAGCGGCCAAGAGCGAGACGGAGACCGGCATGGATCGTCCTTCCTTCCGTCCGATAGCCCACCAGGTCCTGGTAATGGCTGCCGAGCAAATTGGCGACGCGGACGCTGGCCTCGACGCCATGGTTCAGGCGGTAGGCGAGGCGGGCGTTGGCCAGCCAGTAGGGATCGAGATCGACCAACTCGTAGGGAATGCTGTCGCGCCGGTCGCGATGACGGCCGACATAGCTTAGCGAGGCGCCATAGCTCCACTTGCCCAATTCCCCGTCGGCAATGATCGAGCCGCTGTGCTTGGGACGCCGATGCTCGCGCACGGGATCCACGCCTTGGACCTTCTGCTCCGTGGCGCGGAGCCAGGCGTAATTGGCCCCCAGGCGGAGTGCCTTACCAAATGTCCAGCCGGCCTCGGCCTCGATGCCCCGGCGATAGCTGGTGCCGGTCGCGTTTACGGTCGAGGTGAAGTCGGGGCTGTCGACAATCTCGTCCTGAAGGCGCTGGCGGTAATAGGTCAGGGCGCCCGTGAATGGGCCTCGGGCAAACCGGCCCGAAATCTCCCAGCCTTTCGATCGCTCGGGCTTCAGGTCGGGATTGCCGATATAGAAGCCGGGAAAGAAGCCGTAGAGATCGAAAAATGTCGGCTGTGCAATGCCTTCGCCATAGTTTCCTGAGACTGAAACTCCAGTTGCGATGTCGGCTTTTAGGGAGGCGCGGAAAGTGGTGGCGTCCTTGAAACGGGAGAAGGCGTCGTGGCGGATCGCAAGGCCGGGCGTGACCGGCCCCATTTTCTTGCCCCGCCACTCGACCGTCAGCGACTTATGCTTCCGCGACCGATCCTGGGTGGTTAGCCCGCCGAAAGCGGTGTCGCGGGCGTGGAATTTCTCGAGCTCGCTCTCGATCGCCGCGATGAAGAGATGGCCGCCGAGATTGTGCCCGGCCTCCAGGCCGAACGTCCTGCGTCCGGCGGACGTCCGGTTTTGCGGGGCATCGTCGAGCAGGTTGCGGTTGGAGGAGCCAAGCATGCTCGCGGAAGCCACGGCGTAACTGCTGTCGCGCCTGCCCAGTTCAGCAAAGATCCGACCTGCAGCGAGCCGATTATGGGTCTCGTCGAGCGTGTCGTCCCGCTGGAAAGTGTCGGGATCGTAGCCGTCAAACTCGCTCTCACCCCAAAGGCCGAATGCCGAAGCGCCGATCAGCAGTGCCGGAGAGAGCCGGTAACGGCCTGAAGCTCGCATGCCGGCGTTGCGATAGCCGTCACGTTCGCCTTTGCCGGAAAAGGCGTCGATCCCGTCGCTACGCTGGCCGGCGATGCCGATGGAGAGTCCCCGATCCTCGCTGCCGATGCTGCTCCGGGCCGCTCCGCGCAGGCTGGCATGCGAACCCGCTTCAGCGAAGATTTGGGTCGCTCCCGAACCCGGCATTTGCCCGTCGACTGCGACGACGCCTCCAATCGCCTCGGACCCCCATAGGGCCGACTGCGGTCCGCGCACGACCTCGATCCGGCTGGCGAGGTCGGCGTTCAGCAGCTCGAAGCGCGGCTCATTGCCTGAAGCGGGGTCGTTGGCGCGAATTCCCTCGACGAACAGCAGGACGTGGTTCGCTTCGGCGCCCCGGATGCGAAGCTGGGTCTGCGACCCGGCCGGGCCGCTGACGGCAACCGAAGCCGAGGGAGTGAGGCGGAGCAGGTCGGAGACTTGGGGAGTGCCCAGGCGCTCGATGCGCTGGGCATCCATCAAGCTGACGCTGGCGGGCGTGTCGCTTGCTTTCTCTTCGGCGCGTGAGGCGGTCACGACGATCGCGGGCGGGTCGATGACGGGCAAATCGGGCATGTTCTTCCTTCCGTTTCCATGACAAGTCGTCACGGAGGGAAGGCAAGGCCTCGCCCACGTCCCGCGGCTGGTCCCGGCCGAGGAAACGGACGACGGGCCGGGGCGGGTATCTGACTCTCCCAGCTTAAGCCGGGATCACAGTTGCGGGCACAGTGCCGGATGTTCGCCGGCTTCCCCCTTCGCCGGCAGCATTACGCCGCCGGACCCTGGTCCTGAGGCGCGAAGTGCGCCGCGCACCGCGACCTTGTCAAGCAGAGCGCTCTACGCTAGGGGCGCGTGACTTTTCCGGCTGGTCGGAAACCAGCCAATCGAAGGAACTTGATCATGAAGAGCGGGACTCACCCGGACTATCACTTCATCACCGTCCAGATGACCGACGGCACGACCTACCAGACCCGCTCGACGTGGGGCAAGGAAGGCGACACGCTGCAGCTGGAAATCGACCCGACGGCGCACCCGGCCTGGACCGGCGGCCGCGGCCAGATGCTCGACAGCGGCGGCCAGGTCGCGCGCTTCAACAAGCGCTTCGGCGGCCTCAC
>CBFGLY010000194.1:0-3265 GCA_965649725.1 uncultured Sphingomonas sp. | reverse complement strand
ACCGAGACCGATTGCATCGACTGCATCGTCGCCAAGCTGGCGGGGATCAGCCTGGCGACCGAGCCCAACAAGGCCTGCTACATTCCGGTTGGCCATACGGGCCAGGACATGCTGGTCGAAACGCCGGACCAGCTTCCCGCCGAATTGGTGCTGTCCAAGCTCAAGCCGCTGCTGGAGGATCCGGCGGTCCTCAAGATCGCGCACAACCTCAAATATGACTGGGTGATGTTCGCCAAGGCCGGGATCGACGTCGCGCCTTACGACGACACGCTGGTCATGAGCTTCAACCTCGACGCCGGGCGGTCCAATCACGGGCTGGACGAGCTTGCCGATATTCACTTCGAGCATGAGTGCATCAGCTTCAAATCGGTGTGCGGCACGGGCGCGAAGCAAATCAGCTTCGACAAGGTGCCGCTCGACGTCGCGACCGAATATGCGGCGGAGGACGCCGACATCTGCCTGCGCCTGTGGCAGCGTTTGAAGCCGCGCCTAGCCGAGGAAGGGTCGACGCGGGTGTACGAGATGGTCGACCGGCCGCTGGTGAGCACGGTTGGGCGAATGGAGCGGCGCGGGGTCAAGGTCGACCGCGATTATCTGGCCAAGCTGAGCGGCACGTTCGCGACCGAAATCGCGGCGCTGGAAGAGAAGGTCTATGAAGCGGCGGAAGGCCCGTTCACCATCGGATCGCCGCAGCAGCTGGGCGCGGTGCTGTACGACCGGCTCGGCCTGAAGGGCGGGCGCAAGGGCAAGAGCGGCCAATATTCGACCGACGTCAACGAGCTGGAGCGGCTGGCGGGCGAAGGAGTGGAGGTAGCGCGCCGCGTGCTCGACTGGCGGCAGCTGACCAAGCTCAAGAACACCTACACCGACGCGCTGCAGGCGCAGATCAATCCGCACACCGGCCGGGTCCACACCAGCTACAGCCTGTCCGGTGCGCAGACGGGCCGGCTCGCCTCGACCGAGCCCAATTTGCAGAATATCCCGATCCGCACGGAGACCGGCCGGCAGATCCGCGACGCCTTCGTGGCCGAGCCCGGCCATGTGCTGATGAGCGCCGACTATAGCCAGATCGAGCTCCGCCTGGCCGCGCACATGGCCGATGTCCCGCAGCTGAAGGAAGCCTTCGGCGCCGGCGAGGACATTCACGCGATGACCGCCGAGGAATTGTTCGGGACCGTCGACCGCGACACGCGCGGCAAGGCCAAGACGGTCAATTTCGCCATCCTCTACGGAATTTCGAGCTGGGGGCTGGCGGGCCGCCTCGGCGTTCCCAAGGAGGAGGGGAAGGCGATCATCGACCGCTATTTCACCCGCTTCCCAGGCATCCGCGCCTATATCGACGAGACGCTGGCCTTCGTTCGCGAGCATGGATTCACCCGAACCATGTTCGGCCGGAAGACCTGGTTCCCCAACATCCGCGCGGCAAATCCCAACTTCCGCGCCGGCGCCGAGCGGGCCGCGATCAACGCACCGATCCAGGGGACCAGCGCCGACCTCATCAAGCGGGCGATGAACCGGATGGATGCCGCGCTCGCTTCCGCCGGCCTCACGGACGTGAAGATGCTGCTCCAGGTCCATGACGAGCTGGTGTTCGAGGTCCCTGAGGGGAGCGAGGAGGCGGCCGCGGCCGTCGTTCGCCAAGTCATGGCCCATGCCGCCGAACCCGCCATCAAGCTGGATGTGCCGCTGGACGTCGAGGTCGGCTGGGGCGCCAATTGGGGCGCCGCGCATTGACCGAAGCGGGGGCGAACGGGGCGGCGCCGTCGGCCGATCTCGCCGCATTGGCGCGCGGCGGCCGAATCAACTTCTTCGGCTTCGTGCTGCGCCTGATGGCGCGGCTGCCCTTCCTGTTCATCGCCGGCCGCATGTACGGCGCCGAGCAACTCGGCCGCTTCGCTTATGCGGTGCTGATCGTCGAGTTCGCGGCCCAGCTGGCGACGCTGGGGCTGAAGCGCGGGCTGGCCCAGCAACTGGCGAAAACCGACAAGCCGCATGTCTGCGTCGTGGCCGACGCGCTTCTGGTCGCGGCGATCGGATCGGCGGTCGCGATGACCATCCTCGCCATCTTTCCCCAGGCGATGTTTCCCAACAGCGAGATTACGGGGATGGAGTGGGCGCTTCCGATCACCGTCTTCGCGCTGGCCTGGTCCGACATCTGCCTGGCCGCGCTTGCCTACCGTCATGACGTCACTTCGACGGTTCGCGCCCGGGCGATCGTCGAGCCCTGGACCATCTCCATCGCCGCCTTCGGCTGGTATTTCATTTCGGTCCGCGACGGGCTGATCATCGCCTATGCTTTGTCGATGGTCGGAGCGCTGATCGCCTCGGTCATCCCCTTCATTCGAAGCTATGGCCTGCCGCACGGCTGGAGCCCCGACCCCGGGACCTTATGGTCGCTGGCCCGGCGCAACCTGCCGGTCGCGGCGGCCGACGCCGTAGAATGGGGATCGCGGCGCATCGACATCGCCGTGCTCGGCCTGTTCTTCGCGCCCAAGATCGTCGGCATCTATTATGTCGCCCAGCAGGTCGCCTCGCTGCCGTCGAAGCTCAAGACCAGCTTCGACCCGATCCTCGGCCCGGTGATCAGCCGCAACCTGGCGGAAGGCGACAAGGGCGCCGTGGCGAAACAGGTTCGCCAGGTCGGCTTCTGGGTGATTGCGGCGCAGGGCGGCGTGGCGCTTGCGCTAGGCATTCCCGGAGAGGCGGTGATGGGGCTGGTCGGCGCGGGATTCGTCGCCGGCACCGCCGCGCTCGGCTTCCTGCTGGCGGCCGAGGTGGTCGCCGCGACGGCCGCGGTCAGCGAAGCGGCGCTGATCTACTGCGCGCGCCACCGCAACATGATGATCAGCCTGGCCATGATCGTGCTGGAAGCGGGGCTTGCGGCGGGCCTGATCCTGCTGATGCGAAGCTGGGACTGGCCGATCATGTGGCAAGCGACGGGGCCGGCGCTCGCCCTGATGCTGTCACTGGGGTTCGCGGCGATCGTCAAGTCGAGGCTGCTCCATCGCATCCTGGGCCATCCGGTTTCAGGCTGGCGCTGGCCGCTGATCTGGGCCGCGGCGGCCGCGATGATCGTAGGGCAGCTGGTCATCATGCTGCCCGAATGGGCCGAGCTTGCGTTCGGCATCCCGGCCATCCTCGCCGCGTTCGGAGCGATCCTGTGGGTCAAGGGCTTCGGACCCGAGGACCGCGAGCTGTTCCGCATGAGCAAGGACGACATCGAGGAACTGTCGCTCCCCGATCCGACTACCGGAGGCGACGCGCC
>CBFGLY010000193.1:0-3268 GCA_965649725.1 uncultured Sphingomonas sp. | reverse complement strand
GGCGCGGCACCCGCCAGCAGCAAGCCGCCAAGCAATAGTCTCATCATGGCCTCCCCCAGGATGCGCCGGCCGGCCGGGCGATGCTGTGCGGCGTTGCCCGGTCGCCCACGATTTCGAGCCATGACGGAGTCCCGCCATAGGCACGGCTGTTGCCGCTATCCGCCCGCCATAGCCGCCCGCCGTCCTCGGCCAGGATTCCGGAAAGCGACGGCGTATGAGCGACCACGATCCGCTTCACGCCGAACGAGCGGCAGATGAGGTCGATCTCCTGGTCGATGGTCAGCGTCGGGGCCTTCGGCTCGGCCTGCGGAACGGCGGTGGTTTCATCGTCGCCCGACCGCGTAACCAGTCCGCGATACCACAGCGGACCGTGCGGATCGTTGATGATGGACGTTGGCGCTTCGTCCCTTGCCGTCAGCGCCTGTGCGACCCGCTGGTTGATCTGGTCGATCGGAACATTGGCGTAGGCCGCGCTGAGGCCGCCGTGGACGAACAAAGTATCGCCGATCTTCAGCACCGCCGGGTTGCGGAGCACCCAGCGGCCAATCTCTCCGTCCGGAGCCCAGGCGATCTGGTGCTCGACCTTGCCGAGCGGCATCGTCTTCATCCATTCGGCGCGGATCGCCTCGGGCGTCATCGCCGGAAAGCGCGCCTTGTACGCGGTTTCGATCGCGGCCCGGTTCTTGTCGTAGACCAGCTGCCGCCGCCGATCGGAGTTGCGATCGGCGAAAGCGGCAAACTCGCCGGGATGAACATAGCGAAGGTCGTTCGTCATGTTCATCGCTTCATGATTGCCGACCAGCGCATAAACCTTGCCGCCGCGCTTCGACGCTTCGCGCTGGAGGCGCATCAGGTCGCGGATGATCTTGAGGCTGTCGGGGCCGCGATCGACGACATCGCCAAGCTGGACGAGGACCGTCGTTCCGCCCGCCCACTTGCCCTTCCGGTCGATCACCCCGGCGGAGGCGGCGATCGCTCGCCAGGCATCATAATCCCCGTGAAGGTCGCCGATCGCGACAATCCGCTGCGGACCCGCGGCACGCGCGGGCATGGCCCCCGGCACAAGCAGGGCAAGCAACAGAACGAGAGGCCAGACCCATTGCCGCAACATCGGCGCCCCCTGGCAGACAGGGTAGGGAAAGGGCGCTTCCCGGAACATTTTGTCAAGCAACCGCGCGTGTGGGATATTCGTTATGGGTGACGCCGCGGGGGCAGCACAGCGGCCAATGAAGGAGCAGCAGCCATGCGTATTGCTCACATCGCCGCCCTGTCGATACTGGCGTGGGCACCCGCCGCCACGGCCCAGGCGCCCGCGACGATCGAGGTTCACCTGTCCAACTTCAAGTTCAGCCCGTCGACGATCGTCCTGAAGACGGGCCAGCCCTACGTCCTGCGCCTGGTCAACGACAGCGGCGGCGGGCACGACTTCACGGCCAGGGAATTCTTCTCTTCGGCCGCGGTTTCCCTAAGCGACCGGGCCATGATCGAGGATGGCGAGGTCGAGGTTCCGGGCAAGCAGGTGAGGGAAATCCATCTCACCGCCTCGCGGGCGGGGTCTTACAAGCTGAGGTGCACTCACACATTCCACAAGGCGTTCGGAATGTCGGGGCGGATCGTCGTTCGATAGGCAAAAGCTCTTGATCGGCGGACGAATTTCGCTATAGCGCCGCCCGTCGCGGCCCTTCGGGACCGCTACTCGTCCGAGACAGTCGCTGCCCCCCGGGGCTTAATTTGCGGCCTAGACGGGGACAGGAATTCAACGGAGCGCGTCAGCGTCTTCCGTCGTGCGATGGCAAAGCCCTCGCCTTGATCCAAGCCCCACGGACTTTCACGCTGCGCCGCGGTTCGCCGTGTCGCGGTTTTATTGGGTCCCCATCGAAGTACCACTTCGATGGGAATTTTGGAGTATGGCATGGATCGTTCGCAAAAAGCCGATCTGGTTGCCGAGCTGAAGAACGTCTTCACCGAGACCAGCGTGGTGGTTGTCACCCGCAATCTCGGCCTGTCGGTCGCACAGTCGACCGACCTGCGCCTGAAGATGCGCGACGCCGGTGCCCAGTTCAAGGTTGCGAAGAACCGGCTTGCCCTGATTGCGCTCGAAGGCACGAAGTACGGCCCGATCGGCGATATGCTGACCGGCCCGACCGCTCTGGCCACCTCGAGCGACCCCGTCGCGGCCGCTAAGGTCGCGGTGGAGTTCGCCAAGTCCAACGATCGTCTCGAGATCGTCGGCGGCGCGATGGGCGATACGGTGCTCGATGTCGCGGGAATCAAGGCTTTGGCCGAACTTCCCTCGCTCGATCAGCTTCGCGGCACGCTGGTGGGCCTCATCCAGGCGCCCGCCACCAAGATTGCCCGCATCGTCAGCGAGCCGGGGGCGATGATCGCCCGCGTCACTGGCGCCTATGCGGCCAAGGCAGCTTAACTTTTCAACGCACGAACATTTGAGGCCGAGCGCCTCACTAGGAGACTTAAAATGGCTGACATTCAGAAGCTGATTGACGAACTTTCGAAGCTCACCGTCCTCGAGGCGGCCGAGCTGGCCAAGGGCCTCGAAGAGGCTTGGGGCGTTTCGGCCGCCGCCGCTGTCGCGGTTGCCGGCCCGGCCGCCGGTGGCGCCGCTGCCCCGGCCGCGGAAGAAAAGGACGAGTTCGACGTGATCCTCACCGGCGACGGTGGCAAGAAGATCAACGTCATCAAGGAAGTCCGCGCCATCACCGGCCTGGGCCTGGGCGAAGCCAAGGCGCTGGTCGAAGGCGCTCCGAAGGCCGTCAAGGAAGGCGTCAACAAGGAAGAGGCCGAGAAGATCAAGAAGCAGATCGAGGAAGCCGGCGGAACCGTCGAGCTCAAGTAAGCTCTGCTTCGATCACTCGATCGAACCAAACAGGAAGGGCGGCTCTTCGGGGCCGCCCTTTTTGCGTTAGAACGGAAACACCATCGGAATCACGGCGCAGGCAACCGCCCAGGTGACGATGTTCAGCGGCAGGCCGACGCGGATGAAGTCCATGTAGCTGTAACCGCCCATCTGATAGACGAGGACATTGGTCTGGTAGCCGAAGGGCGTGGCGAAAGCGGCGCTTCCGGCCATCATCACGGCGACGATGAAGGGTCGCGGGCTGACCGCCAGCGCCTCGGCCAGCGCGACGGCCAGGGGCGTCACCAGGACCGCAACCGTTGCGTTCGATAGCAGCTCGGTAAGGATCAGCGTCGCCCCGTAGAGCAGGACCAGCGCGACGATCGGCTGTAGACTGTCGAGCGACCCGACCAA
>CBFGLY010000192.1:0-3286 GCA_965649725.1 uncultured Sphingomonas sp. | reverse complement strand
ATTCGAACCTGCCGCTGGCGAAAGCGATCGGCGATTATCTGGAGCTTCCGCTGACCCAGGCGAGCGTACGCCGTTTCGCCGACGAGGAAGTGTTCGTCGAAATCCACGAGAATGTCCGCGGCGAGGACGTCTTCGTGGTCCAGTCGACGAGCTACCCGACCAACGACAATCTGATGGAGCTGCTGATCTGCATCGACGCGCTGAAGCGCGCGTCGGCGAAGCGGATCACGGCGGTCATCCCCTATTTCGGCTATGCGAGGCAGGACCGGAAACCCGGCCCCCGCACCCCCATTTCGGCCAAGCTGGTGGCCAACCTCATCACCACCGCCGGCGCCGACCGGGTGCTGACCATGGATTTGCACGCCGGGCAGATTCAGGGCTTTTTCGACATTCCGACCGACAACCTCTGGGCCGCGCCGGTTGTGGCCGCGGATATTCAGGCGCGCCATTCGGCCAAGAAGCTGATGGTCGTGTCGCCCGATGTCGGCGGCGTGGTCCGGGCGCGGAGCCTGGCGAAACGGCTCGACAACGCTCCACTGGCGATCGTCGACAAGCGGCGCGAGCGGGCGGGCGAATCCGAAGTGATGAACATCATCGGCGACGTCGAGGGCCATTGCTGCGTGCTGGTCGACGACATCGTCGATTCGGCGGGAACCCTGTGCAACGCCGCGGCGGCACTCAAGGAACAGGGCGCGACAGAGGTCATCGCCTATTGCAGCCACGGGGTGCTGTCGGGTGCCGCGGAATCGCGCGTCGCGGCCAGCGTGTTGACGGAACTGGTGGTGACCGATTCCATCTATCGCGAGGGCTTGAGCGAGGGCGGCAAGATCCGCCGCTTGACGATTGCGCCACTGTTCGGCGAGGCGATCCACCGGATCGCGGACGAGAGCAGCGTCTCGAGCCTGTTCGACTAGGCGAAGGTCGGCGGGCGATGTGCAACCTCTATCGCCTGCACAAGGGAAGCGACGCGATCCGGCAGTTGTTCGCCGGAATGGGAAAGCAGCTGAGTTTCCCGGAAGGCATTCCGAACCTGGAGCCGCGCGACATCCACATCACCGATCCCGGGCCGATCGTCAGGATGGGCAGCGCCGGACCGGAAATGGTCGTCCGCCGCTGGAGCTGGCCAGCGCCGAACGGCAAGCCGGTCTATAACCTCAAGTCGGACGGCAGGAACTTCCCGCGCGACCGGTGCCTGGTGCTCGCGGACGGCTTCTACGAATATACGGTGCCCGAGGACCCGAAGCAGAAACGCAAGGACCGCTGGCTGTTCACTCCGGCCGACGGCGGACTGCTCGGGATTGCGGGATTGGTCCGCGCGAATCCCCAGGTAGATGAGGCCTACACGATGCTGACCGCGGAACCGGGGCCCGACGTCTCTCCCTACCACCGGCGGCAGATCGTCCTGCTTCCGCCGGAGCGCTGGTTCGACTGGCTCGATCCATCGGTGCCGAGCAGCGAGCTCACTCGCCCGAGCGAAGCGGGATATCTACAGGTCGAGCGCGCCTGATTTTTGCTGAAGGTTGCCAGTCCCCGGACTGGCTGCGCGTGGAGCGGGCGAAGGGATTCGAACCCTCGACCCCAACCTTGGCAAGGTTGTGCTCTACCCCTGAGCTACGCCCGCTCTGGCGCACCGGGAAGATGTCCCGGTCGGGTGGAGCGGGCGCCTAGCATCGCCTTTCGCGGGCCGCAAGCCCCACCTTGCCGCACTGCGCGGCCCGGCCCATATGCGGAGACCATCGACGAGGAGTGAAGCGTGGCGACTTTGGGCGTAAGCGAGGCGGAACGCGAGGCGATCGAGCGGTTCCAGCGCGACGTCGTCGAGCCGTCGATGACCGGCCTCGTCATCCTCGATTTCTGGGCGGACTGGTGCGGGCCGTGCAAGCAGCTGGCTCCCGTGCTCGACAAGATCGCCGCCGATTATGCCGACAAGGGCGTCAAGCTCGCGAAAATCGATGTCGAGGCCGACAAGCTGATCGCTGCCCAGTTCCGGGTCCAGTCGATTCCGACCGTCTACGCCATCTTCCAGGGCCAGCCGGTCGCCGACCTCACCAATTACCGAACCGAGGGGCAACTGAAGCGCATCCTCGACCAATTGCTTGCCCAGCTTCCGGTAAAGGGAGAGGCGCAGGACCTGGCGGCCCAGGTTGCGCCCCTGATCGCAATGGGCGACGAGGTGCTGAACGAAGGCGACGCCGCCCGCGCGGAAAGCATCTTCGCACAGATATTGGAAATGGACCCGGCCAATCCGGTCGTGATCGGCGGGCTGACACGGGCAATGATCGCCGGCGGCAAGACGGACGAAGCACGCGCAATGCTCGATTCGCTCAATGAAGAGCAGAAAAAGCATCAGGCGGTAACGCGGGCCCGGGCGGCGCTCGAAGTCGCCGCGGCGCCGGCGGTGGACGTTTCGGCCGAGGAGGCCCGGCTGGCTGCAAACCCCGACGACCATGAAGCGCGCTTCGCCGTCGCGCAGGCCAAGATGGCGGCCGGCGATCGTGACGGGGCGGCCGATGCGCTGCTGGAGATCATCGGGCGCGACCGCGAGTGGAACGACGGCGCGGCGCGAACCCGATTCCTGCAGATGCTGGAGGCGGCGGGATTCGAGGACCCGTGGGGCCGGGCGCAGCGGCGGCGGCTGTCGGCACTTCTGTTCACATGATGGGGGCCAAGCCCGCGCGAATCCCCTTGTTCCCGCTGGCCGGGGCGATCCTGTTTCCCCGCGCGCAACTGCCTCTGCATATTTTCGAGCCGCGCTATCGCGACATGGTGCGCGACGCGCTGGCCGGACCCGGGCGCATCGGCATGATCCAGCCATCGGGCGACGGGGAGCCGCCGCCGCTGTACCAGACGGGATGCGCCGGGGAGATCGTCGGCGCCGAGGAGTTGGATGACGGGCGATTCAACATCGTGCTTCAGGGGTCGGCTAGGTTCCGCCTGATCGCCGAGCGCGATCTGGGCACCGAATATCGCCAGGCCGACGTGGACTTCGCGGCCTATGACGATTCGGAGCCGGAGCCGCTCGGCCTTGCCCAGCGCGCAGAGGTGGAGCGCGAGGCCAAGCGGTTCGGCGATGCGCTGGGCCTCGCGGTCGACTGGGGCGCGGTGGGGCAGCTGGATGACGAGATGCTGGTCAACGCCATCGCGCAGGTCGCGCCGTTCGACGTCGGCGCCAAGCAGGCGCTGCTGGAGGAGGCGACCTTGGCCGGCCGCGCCGACCTCGTCGTCCAACTCATGCAGTTCCAGCGTCTCGCGCCCGGCGGCGCCGATGTCGGCCAGACGCTTCAGT
>CBFGLY010000191.1:0-3306 GCA_965649725.1 uncultured Sphingomonas sp. | reverse complement strand
TCGTTCATCGCGCTACACCTTCAAATCGATCATGCGCCGGATCGCGTAGAATCCGATCGCGTAGAGGATGATCAGGAATGCGTAGCCGGGCACGAATGCAGGATCGTCGGCCACGTCGAGGTAGAAGCTCGGGCTGCTGATGAACAGCAGGACGAAGGCGACCACCGGAAGCGCGGTCAGCATCGTCGCCGTCATCCGCCCCTCGCTCGACAGCGCCCGCACCTTCAGCATCATCGACGCGCGCTCGCGGATCACCCGGCTCAGATTCTCCAGGATTTCGGCGAGGTTGCCGCCGGTCTCACTCTGCACCGACAGGCTGACGACGAACATCCTCATGTCCTCCAGGTCCCAGCGGTCGGCCATCGCCGTCAGCGCGTCGCGAAGGTCGGCGCCATAGGTCACCTCGTCGACCACCACGCCGAACTGGCTGCCGATCGGATCGGGCATTTCGACCGTCAGGAGATCGAGCGCGGAAGCGATCGGGTGGCCGGCGCGAAGACCGCGGACGAACACGTCGAGCGCGACCGGGAACTGGTCCTGCATCTTCTTGCGCATCCGCCCGGCCTTCGCCTGGAAGTAGAGCATCGGGATTCCGGCGCCGGCGAGCAGGCAGAAGGTCGCGATGAGGAGCAGGCGGCCGCCGCCGATCGGGATTCCCGTCACCGCCATGAACAGGACGAGCGCCAGGAACAGCAGCACCGGCGCGACCATCAGCGCGAGCATCAGCTTGCCCGTCTCCATCGTCACGCCCGCCGCCATCAGCGTCTTTTCGAGGCCCAGCGCGGGCCCGGCCAGAAACGGCGGCAAGCCTTCGGGAACGCTGGTCGAGCGGCGGCGGAGGATCGCCATCGCCTCGCCGCGCGACGCGCCGCGGCCGATCAGCTCGAGCCGCTGGTTGATCGCCTTGCCCTCGGCGCGGCGGCCGACGATCACGGCCATCACGCGCTCGACCGCGAACACCACCGCGGCGAACACCAGGATCAGGACGATCGCTTTGAGCCAGCTGTCGGTCATGCGTCGAAATCCCTTTCCGGCCGGAACAGTTCGGGCGACAAGGTGACTCCGTGCGCCATGACCTGTTCGAGGAAGCGCGGCCGGATTCCGGTCGCTTCGAAGCGGCCCTGCACGATCCCGTCGCTGGCGACGCCGGTCTGCCGGTAACGGAAGATTTCCTGCATGGTGATGACGTCGCCTTCCATGCCCGACAGCTCGGACAGGCTGATCAGCTTGCGCCGGCCGTCCGACAGGCGCGCGACCTGGACCACGACATGGATGGCGGACGAAATCTGCGCGCGGGCGGAGCGCGGCGGAACGTCGATGCCGCTCATCCCGATCATCTGCTCGACGCGCGACAGCGCATCGCGCGGAGAGTTGGCGTGGACCGTGGTCATCGACCCGTCGTGGCCGGTGTTCATCGCCTGGAGCATGTCGAACGCCTCGCCGGCGCGGACTTCGCCGACGATGATCCGGTCCGGCCGCATGCGCAGCGAGTTCTTGACCAGGTCGCGCTGGGCGATCTCGCCCTTGCCCTCGATATTGGCCGGCCGCGTTTCCAGCCTGGCGACATGCTCCTGCTGAAGCTGGAGCTCGGCCGAATCCTCGATCGTCACGATCCGCTCGCGATTGTCGATGAAGGCCGACATGGCGTTGAGCATGGTCGTCTTGCCCGAGCCCGTACCGCCCGAGATCAGCACGTTGAGGCGCGCCGAGACGACCGCCTTCAGAACCTCGGCGACCTGGGTCGGGACCGAACCGATCTCGACCAGCCGGGCCAGGCTGATCGGGGTCTTGGCGAATTTGCGGATGGACAGGAGCGACCCGTCAAGCGCGAGCGGCGGGACCACCGCGTTGACGCGGCTTCCGTCCGCAAGCCGGGCGTCGACCATCGGCGAGCTTTCGTCGACCCGGCGGCCGACCGCCGACACGATCTTCTGGATGATCCGCACCAGGTGCCGCTCGTCCTTGAAACGGACCGCCGATTGTTCGAGGACGCCATAGCGCTCGACGAACACATTATTGTGCCCGTTCACCAGGATGTCGGTGATCGTCGCGTCTTTCAGCAGCGGCTCGATCGGCCCCAGGCCGAGCAGTTCGTCGAGCACGTCGTCGACCAGCTGCTTGCGCTCGGCATGGTTCAGCGCGTGCCGCTGCTTGTCGAGCTCCTCGAGGACGATGTCGCCGACTTCCTCCTCGATCTGCGCCCGCGACATCTTCTCGAGCGCCGACAGGTTGATGAGGCCCAGCAGCCGCTGGTGGAGCTCGACCTTCAGCTCGGTGTGAAGCTCGTTGGTGGCGAAGGCGCCGGCGTCGCCGACGGTCATCAGCCGCCGTTCCTGCTCCGTGCGCTCGGCCACTTCTTCCGGCTTCGCCTCGTCGGTCGGCTTGCGGATCTGCCACATGGTCAGTGCTCCAGCCCGAGGGCGGCGGCGATGCCCTTTTCCATCAGGTCGATGTCCTTGCCGAGCGCGGTCTTGCGCCGCACCTCGGAAATCGGAATTCCGCGGTCGATCGCCTGGTTCATCGTTTCATGATCGTTGGCGACCGTGAACGCCACCGGCCGGCGCAGCACGCGCTCGGCATCGTCGGTGTCGATCGTCTTGAACAGGCCCTTTTCGGCGCGGTTGAGCACGATCCGGACGTCGAGGTTGCGCATGTCCTGAGAATCCAGCAGGTCGAGCTGCCGCCGGGCGCGGTGCAGGCTCGGGACCCTCAATTCGGTGACCATCAGCACCAGGTCCGACCGCGCGAGCAGCGACAGCGACCAGTTGGTCCAGTTCATCGGAAGATCGACGAACAGCGTTCCATATTCCGAAGCCGCAAGATCGACGATCGCCAGCACCTGGTCGCTGGTCAGCGATTCCAGCGGCGTGATTTCCTTGGGCGCCGCGATGATCGTCAACCCGCTCGGATGCACCGCCGCGATCGACCTCAACAGGTCGGCGTCCAGGCGCTTGCCGGCGGCGACCAGGTCGGTGAACGACAGCTTGGGTTGAAGCCCCAGCTGGAAGGCGGCGTCGCCGAACTGGACGTCGAGGTCGATCAGGCAGGCTTCGCGCCCCGCAGCGGCCTCGCCGGCGGCGAAGCGGGTGGCGAGCTGGCCGAGCAGGGCGGTCGCCCCGACGCCGCCCTCGCTCTTGATCATGGTGACGATTTTCTGCCGTCCGGCCCGGGCGCGCTTGCCCTCGGCCGATGCCATGCGGCGGATCGGATCGAGCGCAGTCTCCAGCTCTTCCGGATCGAGGGGCAAGGGAACCACGTCGTGGGCGCCGGCGCGGACCAGCTTGCGGACGAAGGCCAGCGGCGGTT
>CBFGLY010000190.1:0-3311 GCA_965649725.1 uncultured Sphingomonas sp. | reverse complement strand
CGGCGGATGACCGGCATGGTCGAATCAAGCAGGGCGCGGACCCGCACCATCTCGTCGACCGAACCATGATCGGCCAGAGTCAGCAGCGGCGGTTGCCTGCCCATGGTCGCAAGACCGGCGAGCAGCGCTGCCAGCGGCGCCCTGCGCCTTGCGAGGCGCTGCTCCGCAAGCGCGACTCGCGCCCGCGCCAGGCGAAGTTCGGCATCGGACGCGCTGATCCGGGCCTCGGCGGCTTCGATCGCGGCGGCAGCGGCCAATTGCCGCGCGCGAAGCTGCTCGGCCTCGTCACCGGCTTTCCCGGCGGCGCTTTCCAATTGTTCAAGCCTGCGCTGAGCCCGATCCGCCTCTATCCTCGCCTGTTGAAGAGCAGCGTCGGCCGTGACGGTAGCGGGCCGCACCGGCACGCTTGCTCCCGAGAGAAGGAGCGGCACGGCAAGCAGCGCAAGCATGGTCAAGCGCCGCATCATCCCTCCCGGTGATAGGGATGGTTGGCGAGGATGCTGGTCGCCCGGAACAGCTGCTCGGCAAGCATCGCGCGGGCAAGCAGGTGGGGCCAGGTCGCCGGGCCGAAGGAAAGGAGCAGGTCGGCCTTGCCGCGCAGCTCCTCTTCATGCCCGTCGGCGGCCCCCAGCAGGAAGCGCGTCTCGCGCCGGCCGGTGTCGCGCCATCCTTCCAGCTTTTTGGCAAGTTCCATGGACGACAGCGCCTTGCCCCGTTCGTCGAGAACGACGGTCACCGCATTGGCCGCGGCCTCGGGGAGCAAGCCGCCCTTGTCGGGGAGCTCGGTGATCTTGGTCGGCCAGCTGATCCGTTTCAAATAACGGTCCGTCAGCTCCGCTTCGGGAGAGCGGCCGATCTTTCCTCTAGCAACGATGTGGAGGAGCACGTCTCGGCTAGGCGCCGGGACTGGCCGCCTTCGGCGCGGCCTCATCCCCAAACGCCCACATCCGCTCCAGATTGTAGAAGGTGCGGACCTCGGGACGGAACAGATGGACGATGACGTCGTCGGCATCGATCAGCACCCAGTCGGCGACCGGCAATCCCTCGATCCGGACGATCCGCCCGAACTGCTGCTTGATCTTGTCGGCCAGCTTGGTGGCCATCGACGCGACCTGCCGGGACGAGCGGCCCGATGCGATGACCATATGGTCGGCAATCGACGATTTGCCGGCGAGCGGGATCGTCACGACCTCGACCGCCTGGTCGTCGTCGAGAGATTGCATGACAAGCTTGTGCAGCGCCTCGACGTCAACCGGCTGGGCTGAAACGGCGGCAGGCGCATCGGCGGGATCGGCCAAGTTTACTCCTTCGGGATAGACGGCACGCGTCGCTTGTTGCTGGTAACGCTGCGATGCCAGTCGGGGTTCAACGCGCGAAGGCGGGTGGCGGAGGTTCGGTCGGGCGGCAGGCGAAGGAAAATAATCGCCGGTGCACTCCAGTCCGTCCAACTCCTTGCCTTGGATGCGGGGCGGACGAACCGCCGCAGCCAGCCCATCGCGCGCGCCGCGCGGGCATCGTCATCATAGCCGGGGCGCGATAGCACCGCAATCGGCACCATCCTCGATATGGCCCGCCAGCTCTTCCACTGATGAAATTGGGCCACAGTGTCCTCGCCCATCAGCCAGATGAAACGGGTTCGAGGCCAGCGTTTCAACAGGGCAGCGAGCGTATCGACGGTGTAGCGGGTGCCCGCCCGGACTTCGAAATCGCTGACCCTGATGCGGGCGCGCCGGGCCTTGAGCCGCGCCGACGCGAGGCGCGCCGCGTATGGCGCCATGCCTTTCGCGGGCTTCAGCGGATTTCCGGGCGACACGAGCCACCAGACCTCGTCCAGGCCAAGCGCTTCCATCGCGGCCAGGCTCATCCGGCGGTGACCCCGGTGCGCCGGGTTGAAGCTTCCGCCGAGGAGACCGATGCGCCGCATGTTGGCGGCTTGGCTAGCATCCCCCCTCGACCCGCGCCACCGCCACGGCGTATGAGGGGCACAGGGGGGACGCGATGGGCGAATTCGAAGCGGTTGGAGAAGCGGTTACCGGCGGACTGCTGGGCCGAGCGGTCGAGCCCAAGGCGGGCGAGCCGGGCTCCGACGGACACACGCATGAGCGCAACTGCCTCAACTGCGGAATGCTTCTTGTCGGCGATTATTGCCATTCCTGCGGGCAGCATGCGCACATCCACCGCACACTGACCGCCTTTTTCCACGACCTGCTGCACGGCGTGCTGCATTTCGAGGGGAAGATCTGGAACACGCTGCCGATGCTGGTGTGGCGGCCGGGGGAGCTTACGCGGCGCTACGTCGAGGGAGAGCGGGCGCGGTTCGTTTCGCCGATCGCCCTGTTCCTGTTCAGCGTCTTCCTGATGTTCGCTGCCGTCAGCGCGTTCGGCGGGCTCGGCGACCTGCCCGACCAGGCCAATATGGGAATGACGGAGGAGCTGAAGGAGGACCAGGTCAAGCTGGCGAAGCTGGAGACTGAGCGCGCCACCGCTGCCAAGGCGGGCCAGCCGACAGCCAAGATCGACGAGCGGATCGGAGACCTCAAGGACGAGATCAAGGCGATCGAGGCGGTCCGCGACGGCGATTTCAGCAAGACGACCGTGAGCGGGCGCAATATTCCCGGCTGGGTCGGCACGGGCGTCGCCAAGGCGGCAAAGAACCCGGAACTGGTCGCCTACAAGCTGAAGACCAACGCCTATAAGTTCAGCTGGCTGATCATCCCGCTATCGGTGCCCTTCGTCTGGCTGCTGTTCCCGTTCAGCCGCCGATTCCGGCTCTACGACCACACCGTGTTCGTCACCTACTCGCTGTGCTTCATGAGCCTGCTGGTCATCGCCGGGCTGGCGTTCGGCGCGGCCGGCTGGAACGGTCTGGCCGGCCTGCTGTGGCTGATCCCGCCGTTCCACATGTACCGGCAGCTAAAGGGCGCCTACGGCCTGGGGCGCGCCGGCGCGCTGTGGCGGACGGTGCTCCTCACCGTCTTCGCGACCACCGCGATGGCTCTCTTCTCGGCCGTTCTGGTCGGCTTCGGAGCCTTCGACTAGGCGCCCGCGGGCGCAGCACCGCCGATGCCCGGTTTGGGCCGCTTGGCCTTCGGGATCGAGGAACCCGCTGCCGGAAGCGACGGACCCTTGGTGCTGCCGCGATCGATCGTCCCGCCTTCGAGCACGATCTTGATCTCGTCGCCCGACAGCGTCTCATATTCTAGCAGCGCCTGCGCCAGCGTCTCCAGCTCGTCGCTATGCTCCTTCAGCAGGAACTTGGCGCGGTCGTAGCCCTGCTCGACGATCCGGCGGATTTCCTTGTCGATCGCCTG
>CBFGLY010000189.1:0-3334 GCA_965649725.1 uncultured Sphingomonas sp. | reverse complement strand
CCGCTCAACTCGCTGCTGATCCTGTCGAAGCTGCTGTCCGACAACCCGCAGGGCAATTTGAACGAGAAGCAGACCGAATTTGCGCGGACCATCCACTCGGCCGGCTCGGACCTTCTCAATCTCATCAACGACATCCTGGACCTGTCGAAGATCGAGTCCGGCACCGTGTCGATCGAGATTGGCGAAATGCCGATGCGCAGCCTCAAGCAGCACATGGAGCGCACTTTCCGCCAGCTTGCTTCCGACAAGGGGCTGGATTTCAAGGTCGAGTTCGACCCGAAGTTGCCGGAGACGATCCGGACCGACGACAAGCGGCTGCAGCAGGTCGTGCTCAACCTCTTGTCCAACGCGTTCAAGTTCACGTCGCGTGGCGGGGTCACCCTGTCGGTCGCTTGCGTCAGCGGCGGCTGGAGCCCCAGCCATCCGGTCCTGCGCAATGTCGATCGCGCGATCGAGATTTCGGTCACCGATACCGGCATCGGCATTCCGGAGAACAAGCAGAAGCTGATCTTCGAAGCCTTCCAGCAGGCCGACGGAACGACCAGCCGCAAATATGGCGGCACCGGTCTCGGCCTGTCGATCAGCCGCGAAATTGCGCGCCTGCTTGGCGGCGAACTGAAGGTCAAATCGAAAACGGGCGAGGGGTCGACCTTCACGCTGTTCGTGCCGCTGCATGCAGTGCCGGTTGCGGCTTCGGCTGCGATCGGAACCGCGGCCCGCTACGACAATAGCGGGGCGGTGGTCCCGACCGCCTTGCCCGATGCGATCGAAGTGAATGACGATCGCGACAATCTTGGCAACGATCCGTTCGTCCTGATCGTCGAGGACGATGCGACCTTCGCCTCCATCCTGCTCGACATGGCGAGGCAGGCCGGCCTGAAGGGCGTGATCTCCACCGCCGGCGCGGGCACGATCGCCATGGTCCGCAGGCTCCAGCCGCACGCGATCACGCTCGATCTCGGCCTGTCGGACATCGACGGCTTCGTGCTGCTCGACCTGATCAAGCACGACCCCGAGACGCGCAACGTTCCGATCCATGTCATCTCGGGCGCCGACCGCAGCGCTTCGGTCATGGAGATGGGCGCTGCCGGCGTGACGGAAAAGCCGGCCGACGATGAAACGCTGCGCAAGGTCTTCACCGACCTGAAGAAGCAGGTCCAGCAGTCCAAGGGCCGCAAGCGCAAGCCCAAGATCGGCGAAGAGGAGTCAGTCCCGGAGGCAAGGGCCGTGCCCGAGCTTGCCGGCAAGAAGATGCTGATCGTCGACGACGACATCCGCAACATCTACTCGCTGACCAGCGTGCTGGAGAGCTATGACGTCGAGGTGGTCCATGCCGAGAATGGCAAGGACGGCATCCTCATCCTTGAGCAGACGCCCGGGATCGACGCCGCGCTGATCGACATCATGATGCCGGACATGGACGGCTATGAAACCATGAGGCAGATCCGCCGAAAGCCGGAGTTGTCGGAAGTCCCGCTCATCGCCGTGACCGCCAAGGCGATGAAAGGCGACCGGCAGAAGTGCCTGGATGCCGGAGCGTCGGACTATATCGCCAAGCCGGTGGACATCGACCTGCTGCTCGCGCTGCTGCGCGTTTGGGTGGGCCGCTCTCCGGCCGAAAATCCGGAGATCGAACAGCGCGTCGAGGCCGCCGAATAGATGACCTCGGTTCGGTCCAGTTATCCGGAAGACTCGTCCCTTTCCGAAGAGGCGATCGAGCTGCCTCGCGTGCTCGTCGTCGACGACGACGAGCGCAATCTGATGGCGATCGCGACGGTCCTCGAAGACATTAGCGAGGTCATCCTTGCGAGGTCTGGCGAGGAGGCGCTCCGCGAGCTTCTGAAGGGCGAGTTCGCGGTCATCCTGCTTGACGTCTACATGCCTGGAATGGACGGCTATGAGACCGCCCAGATCATTCGCGAGCGCGACCAGACCAAGCGCATTCCCATCGTCTTCCTGTCCGCCGTCAACAAGGAAACCGAGCATCTGATGCGCGGCTATGCGATGGGCGCGGTCGATTATGTCTTCAAGCCGGTCGATCCGCTGGTCCTTCGGTCCAAGGTGGCGGTGTTCGTCGACCTTTTCGCCAAGACGCGCGAGATCGAGCGGACCGCCCGCAAGGAGCAGGCTCTGCTCGATGCCAATCTGCGTGCCAACAACGACCGATTGCGCGCGGAGCGGGAACTGCGCCGGGCCGAGAGCCAGCTGTTCCAGGCCCAGAAGATGGACGCCATCGGCAAGCTGACGGGGGGCGTGGCGCACGACTTCAACAATCTGCTGGCTGCGGTCATCGGCGGATTGAGCCTGATCGAGCGGAGGGCTTCGCTCGACGAGAAGCAGCAGCAAATCCTGTCGATGACCCGCCATGCCGCGGAACAGGGGACGGAGCTGGTCGGCCGGTTGCTCGCCTTCGCCCGCCGCCAGCAGCTTCAGCCCGCCAACGTCAGCATCGAGGCGATGGAAGGGTCGGTGACAGGCCTTCTCGCCCATACATTGGGCGGCCTGGTCCAGCTGAAATGGACCGTGCCGGACAATGTCTGGAACGCTTTCGCCGATCCGGCGCAGCTTGAGCTCGCGCTGATGAACCTGATCATCAATGCCCGCGATTCCATGGCGGAGGGCGGCACGGTCCTGGTCTCCGCCGAAAACCGCTCGATCCAGAACGGCCGGGACGACGACTTGCGGCCCGGCCATTATGTGGTCCTGACGGTTGCCGACACCGGCTGCGGAATTCCGGCCGAAATGATCGAGGAAGTGCTTCAGCCCTTCGTCACGACCAAGGAAATCGGGAAGGGAACCGGCCTCGGCCTCAGCATGGTCTATGGCTTTGCCCAGCAATCGAACGGCGCCTTCCGGCTCAGGAGCGAGGTCGGCAAGGGGACGCAAGCCGAAATCTGGCTTCCCCGTGCCGCGGAGCAAGGCGCCGCACGGGAACGACCGCGGCCGGTCGAAATCCGCAGTACCGGGCCGCTCAACATCCTGATCGTGGACGATCATCACGAGGTGAGGGCGGCGACGGCCGGAATGCTGGAAGAGCTCGGCCATTCGGTCCGCCAGGCGCCGCAAGGGCAGGCTGCACTGGTCGAGCTGGATGGCGACGATCGCTGCGACCTGCTGATCACCGACTATGCAATGCCGAACATGTCGGGCACCGAATTGGTCCGCGAAGCGCAAAGGCGGAAGCCGGGGCTAAGGTCCATGATCATCACCGGCTATGCCGACAACGAGGCTCTCGCCGGCAGCCTCGAGAATGTCGCCGTCCTGTCGAAGCCGTTCAGCCTGGAAAAGCTGGCGCAGGCCATCGACTCGGTGGTGACCAGCGCCGGGCGGTAAA
>CBFGLY010000188.1:0-3338 GCA_965649725.1 uncultured Sphingomonas sp. | reverse complement strand
GGAGCCGGCGTCTTCGGCTGATAGGCGCACAGGTCGGCGACGGGGCACCGCCAGCATTCCGGGGTCCGGGCCTTGCAGACGTAGCGGCCGTGCAGGATCAGCCAATGGTGGGCATGGGTGACGAACGGCTTGGGCGTCACCTTCTCCAGCTTGAGCTCGACGTCGAGCGGAGTCTTGCCCTTGGCCAGGCCGGTCCGGTTCGACACCCTGAAGATATGGGTGTCGACGGCGATGGTCGGCTCCCCAAATGCGACGTTGAGGACGACATTGGCCGTCTTGCGGCCCACGCCAGGGAGCCGCTCCAATTTCTCGCGTTCGCGCGGAACCTCGCCGCCGAATTCATCCACCAATATGCGCGCTGCGGCGATGACATTCTTCGCCTTCATATTGAACAGGCCGATCGTCTTGATCTGATCCCGAAGAGCCTCCTCGCCCAGATCGAGCATGGCTTGGGGCGTCGTCACCTTTGCGAAAAGCGCGCGCGTGGCCTTGTTGACCCCGACATCGGTCGCCTGGGCCGAAAGGGCGACCGCGACGAGAAGCGTGTACGGGTTCACATATTCCAGCTCGGTCTCGGGCGCCGGATTGCTCTCGGCCAGGCGGCGATAGAATTCGAAGACGTCGGCGGACTTCACTTCAGGTCGTCCAGCGCGGCACCGATCCTGACCAGGCCTTCCTGAAGAGTCGCCGTTTCGCCGCCCAGGCCAATCCGGAAATGATCCGGCATTTCGAACCAGCGCCCGGGGACGATCGACGTGTCGTAGCGGGAGCGGAGGAGCTCATCGAGCCGCTCGGTGTCGCCGCCGGTCCATCGCGGAAAGGCGGTGATTCCATGCTCGGCCTTCATGCATTGCAGATCGTCGCGCGCCGCGACGAAGTCATCGAAAAGCATCCGGTTCCTGGCGAGGCGCTCCGCGGTCGCGGCAGATATCTCGTCCAGGTGAGTAAAAGCAAAGCAGGCCAAAGTCTCGGCCTGGTGGGCGCGATTGACTCCGAACAGGTCGTTGAGGCGCCACATTCGCTCGGCGAGTTCCGGTTCCGCCAGGACCCAGCCGCACCTCAGGCCGCTGAGGCCGTAAACCTTGGTCAGGCTGTTGGTCACAACGAACTGCGGTCCGAGCAGCGCCGAGGTCGGCCGAGCGGGGACCGCGCTGTCCAGATACACTTCGTCGACCAGCAGTTTCGCCCCGCAAGCATCGGCGACCTCGCCCAGCGCGGCGAGTTCATCCTCGGCGATCAAGCCTCCGCTTGGGTTGTGAAGATTGGTCAGCATGATCAGGCGGGTGCGCTTCGTCGCCGCCGCCGCAAGTTCCGCCGGGTCGAGCCGAAATCCGTCGGATGGCCGCCGTTCGATCCGCTTGATGTTCGCCCCCAGAAACCTGGCGGCGGCAAGCATCGGCTCATAGCCCGGCCGCTCGACGATCACCTCGTCGCCCGGTGAGACAAGGGCTGCCATCGCCAGGAAATTGGCCATCGACGTTCCGTCGGCGGTGACGATCCAATCGACCGGGACGCCATATCTGTCGCCGATCGCGCTGAGCAGCGGCGCATATCGGGGATGGCTCGCGCCATCGAGATCGAGGTCTGCGATTGTCAGCGGCAGATCGTCGAGACGGAAGTGCGGAACCTCGCTGGACGACAGGGAAATGCGCGCAGGGCGCTGCGTCTTCGCCCAGTGCATATAGTCGGACTGGATCGCGCCGCGGCCGACCGTCATGGGTGGGCCGGGCGCTTCTTGCGTTGCCAGTAGCGGCACACCGGAACCCCCGTCAGCAGGATCAGGAAGCCGATGCCGCTGTTGATCGGATTGTTGAGGATAGTGGCGATCACGATCAGCGCGCAGGCCAGGACGAACAGCCCCGTCGTGAAGGGATGTCCGGGCGCGCGAAAGCCGGGGTCCGCAGGGTCGCTTCGCCGAAAGACGAAGAGCGCGGCGCCGGTCAGGCCGAACCAGATGAAATCGACCGATACGACATAGCTCAGGATCTGGCCGTAAGTGCCCGACAAAGCGATCCCGATTGCGACCGCGCCTTGCAGCAGGATGGCGAAAATCGGGACTCGAGTCACGGCGTGGACGTCGGCGATCTTGCGGAAGAACAGTCCGTCCTCGGCCATTGCGAAATAGACCCGGGGCGCGGTCAATATGCTCTGGCTGAGAAAGCCCAGCGCGGAGATTGCGATGCCAAGCGCAATCAATGTCGCACCGCGCTCTCCAAGAGCGATCCTCATCGTGTCGGTGGCGGGCGTGCTCGAGTTGGCCAGGCCCGCGGGGCCAAGCGCGTGAACGCAGACGAAGGCGACAGCCGTGTAAAGCGTCACCACGCCCGCCACCCCCCAAAGCAGCGCGCGGGACAGGTCGCGGCGCGGATCGCGCATTTCTCCGGCGACGAAGCTGGACGTCTGCCATCCGCCATAAGCGAACATCACCGGGGTCATCGCTGCTCCGATGGCCGCCAGAAGACCTGGCGAGGCGGCGGCAACTTTCGGCGCGGTCGTTCCGATAGCGGACGGGGCAAAGGCCCAGCCGGCTATTACCAGCGCCGCGATGGCGATGATCTTCAGGACCATCAAACTGCTCTGCAACGTCCCGCCGATGCGGACGCCGAGGCAATTTATGAGGGTCAGCAGCAGAAGCACCGCCGCCGCAATCGCTCCCTCCGCCAAGGGGAAGGCGGTCAGTTCGACGAAATAGCGCGCGAAGGTGATGGCGACGACCGCCATGCCGCCCGATTGAATGACGAGCAGCAGCGACCAGCCGTAGAGAAAAGCCGGAGTCTCGCCAAAGGCGTCGCGGAGATAGGCATATTGGCCGCCGACTTCCGGCCGGCGGTCGGCCAACTCGGCATAAACGAGCGCACCCGCCATCGCGATCAGGCCGCCGAGCGCCCACACGCCCACGATCAGGCCCGGCGTCTGGACATGGTGAGCGACCTCGGCCGGGGTGACGAAAATGCCGGCGCCGATGATGCCGCCCATGACGAGCATCGTGGCATCGAACGGCCCGAGCCGCCTGGCGAGGCGGGGCGTCGTCGCGCTCATCTGAAGAGCTTCGCCACTCAGGACCCGATCACGTCCCGCATCGTGTACAGGCCCGCCGGCTTCCCCTTGAGAAAGCGCGCAGCGGCCAATGCACCGCGGGCGAAGATGGCCCGGCTTTCGGCGCGGTGGGAGAGAATAAGCCGCTCGTCCGGGCCAAGGAACAGGACGTCATGGTCTCCAGCGACCGTTCCGCCGCGGACAGCTGCATAGCCGATCGCCCCCTTGGAGCGCGAAAGGCCGGTGCCGTCCCGGCCCCGCTCTTCGGTTCCGCCGCCGCGTCCGCGCTTCGCCGCGTCGCC
>CBFGLY010000187.1:0-3340 GCA_965649725.1 uncultured Sphingomonas sp. | reverse complement strand
GCAGCGTCGGATTTTCGCGCATCGCTGGCCATTGCCGCCAAGGCCGCGCGTAACCGGCTCCCCATCCTGATCGTCGGCGAACCGGGGACCGGCAAGGAAACCTTCGCCCGGGCCATCCACAACGCCAGCCTTCGCTCGCGCGGGCCGTTCGTGCAGCTCGACTGCAAGGCGGTCGCCGCCAACATCGTCGACAGCGAATTGTTCGGCCATGTGCCGGGCGCCTTTCCGGGCGCGTTCGCGGAACGGGTCGGCCGGGTGGTCGAGGCGAATGGCGGGACCCTGCTGCTCGATGAAATCGGAGCGCTTCCGCGCGAAACCCAGGCGCGGCTCGACCGCGTGCTCGCAACGGGCGAGGTGCGTCCGGTCGGCTGCAACGGCTCCAACTCGGTCGACGTCAGGCTGATCGCGACATCCAGCCGGCCTTTGCCCGAGGATTTCGATCCCAACCTGGCGGAAAGAGTGTCGGCAACGACGGTCGTGCTGCAGCCGCTGCGCGACCGAAGCGGCGATATTCCAGCCCTCGCGCGTCACCTGCTGACCCGCTTCGCCGAAGAGCCCGGAATGCGTTCGCTGTCGATCGGCAACGACGCGCTGGCCGTCCTGATGCGCTACGGCTGGCCCGGCAACGTCCGCCAGCTTGCCGGAGTGCTGTTCCGCGCGGCGCTGCAGGCCGAAGCCAATCTGCTGACCGCGGAGGATTTTCCGCACATCGCGATCCAGTCGCGCTTTTCCGGACGCCAAAGCGACATTTCGCCGGACATCGGAAAGCTGTCGACGGATGCCGCCGTGTCCGGCGCGCCCGGCGTCACCCTCTACCGCCAGGATGGTCATCTTCGCAGCCTCGAGGAAATCGAGGCCGACATCATCCGGCTGGCGATCGGTCACTACCGCGGACGGATGACGGAGGTTGCGCGGCGCCTCGGCATCGGCCGCTCGACCCTGTATCGCAAGCTTGGCGAGCTTGGAATCGACACCGCCGCCTGACGCCGCCAAGGTCGCTCGATGCGGCCCCTCCTGACTTTCGTTCTTCTTCTTGCGGGTTGCTCTCAACCTGCCCCACCCGAGCCTCACCGGGAATCGCCGTGCAGCCAGGAGCGGTTCGAGGACAGCAGCTTCACCATATGCGATCCGGGACAGGGATCGATCGAGATCCGCTCGGGCCATCGCAGCTTCGCCTCGCTCCAGGCGGCGCTTGGCGACCGGGCCGATGACGTCGCCTTCGCGATGAACGCCGGCATGTTCGACGACCAGGGCCGGCCGATCGGCCTGATGATCGAAAATGGCCGCCAGGTTCACGCCATCAACCGGCGAAAGGGCGGCGGCAATTTCCACCTGATGCCCAACGGCGTCTTTTTCGTCCGGAGGGACGGGACGACCGAAGTGGTGGAGAGCGGCGCCTACGCCCCCTCCCCGTCGATCGCGTTCGCGACCCAATCCGGACCGATGCTGCTCATCCATGGCAAGCCGCACCCAAGCTTCGAGCGCGACGGGCAATCGCGCTACGTCCGCAACGGGGTCGGGATCGCCACAAGCGGCAAACCCATATTCGTGATCAGCGAAAGCGCCGTCTCGTTCGGGAAGATGGCGCGCTTCCTTCACGACCGGCACCAGGTCCGCGATGCCCTGTTCTTCGACGGGTCGGTGAGCTCGCTGTGGAACCCGGCCAATAGCCGAATGGACAGCTTTACCGAGCTCGGCCCGATGGTGGTGGTGTTCAAGCCACCCGTGGAGTCAAAGCCTGGTCGCGAAGGCCGCGCCAGACCTTGAGCGCCTGGACGGTCTCCGGAACGTCGTGAACCCGGACGATTTGCGCGCCCTGCTCAACGGCCTTCAGGCCGAGCGCCAGGCTTCCCGCCAGCCGTTGGTCCGCTGGAGCTTCCCCGGACAAGGCGCCGATCGTCCGCTTGCGGCTCGCTCCCACGACGATCGGACAGCCCAGGGCGTGGAACAGTGCGAGCCCGTTGAGCAGCTCGAGGTTGTGCGCAACGGTCTTGCCGAAGCCGATGCCCGGATCGACCAGGATCTTGTCGCGCGGGATTCCCGCCTCGACCGCTGCCTCGACCCGATCCTCGAGCCATTGAAACACGTCGACCAGCACGTCGTCGTACCGCGGCGCATCCTGCATCGTCGCCGGATCGCCCTGGTGATGCATCAGCACGACCGGCACCCCGGCCGTCGCCACGATATCGGCCGATTGCGCGTCCCAGCTTAGCGCCGACACGTCGTTGACCATGGCGGCCCCCGCGCCCAGTGCCGCGCTCATCACCGCCGACTTGCGGGTGTCGATCGAGACCGCATTGCCGCTCGCGGCGAGTTGCTGGACGACCGGCAGTACCCGTTCGATCTCATCGCCTTCCCAAACTGTCGAAGCGCCGGGCCGCGTCGATTCCCCGCCCACATCGATGATCGCCGCCCCCTGCGAGGCCATGTCGGCGCCAGCCTCCGCAGCGGCTGCGGAATTGCCGTAGGCCCCGCCATCGGAGAAGCTGTCCGGGGTCGCGTTGACGATGCCCATCACCTGCGGCTGATCCAGGCGAATGGTCCGCTCGCCAAGCTGCAGCGGCGCCCTGGCAGAGGTCAGCCTTGCCCAGTCGGCGGCCATCCGCTCGTCGAACCGCGCATCGATCCCCTCGACCGGCACCAGCTCGCGCCGGCCGTCCTCGTGGATCAGTTCGACACTGGCGAACCAGTTCAGCCCGCCCGCCAGCCGGGCAACCTTGCCGTCATGGCCGAAGGGAGAGTCGACGAAACCCGTCGGGCGGATGAGTGTGCGCGTCATTTCAACCACCGTTCGTCCTGAGCTTGTCGAAGGACTGCCTTGTCCTTCAACCGCACAAAGAAGGACAGCCCTTCGACAAGCTCAGGGCGAGCGGAATTTCTAGAGTCCGGCCAGGTGACGGGTCCTCAGCGCGTCGATTGGCTGCAGCTTGCCCGCCTCCTCGACGTGCCAGAAGGTCCAGCCGTTGCATGACGGGGCGCCCTGAAGTGCGGCGCCGATCTTGTGGATCGACCCCGCCTGGCCCTCGCAAGTCACCGAGCCGTCCGCATTGACGCTCGCGGACCAGCGACGCTTCGAATCGGTGAGCAGAGTCCCGGCGGGCACCATCCCGCTTTCCACCAGCAGGCCGAACGCGACGCGCGGGGCCGAACGCTTGTCCGCCATCACCGTCATCGCGCTCTCGTCGAGCGGCAGGGTCGCGTCGATGCGTTCGCGGGCGACCTTCACATATTTGCGCTCGCGCTCGATGCCGATCCACTTGCGGCCCAACCGCCGCGCCACCGCGCCGGTCGTTCCAGTGCCGAAGAAGGGATCGAGCACCACGTCGCCCGGCTTGGTGCA